>DATLVQ010000486.1:0-3069 GCA_035577325.1 Bryobacteraceae bacterium
TCAGGCAACTTGGGACAAAACCCTGCCGCAATCGACCAGCGTGCCCTATCGCCACGCCAAGCTCGTGCTTTATCGGGACGAGTATCCATCTGCTTGCGGAGAGGCCCAAACAGCCGTCGGTCCCTTCTACTGTCCGGAAGACCAGAAAGTTTACCTCGATCTTGGCTTCTTTCAGGAACTCGAGAAACGTTTTGGCGCGCCCGGAAAATTCGCGCAAGCGTACGTCATTGCGCATGAAATTGGCCACCACGTTCAGCGACTGCTCGGGATCGAATCAAAGGTCCGCCGCCTTCAGGAGCAGGACCCGCGCTCCAGCAATCAGCTTTCCGTCCGGATCGAGCTGCAAGCCGATTGCTTTGCCGGTGTGTGGGGAAACTCGACTGAACAACGGAACATTGTAGATGAGACTGACGTTGCGCAGGGCCTCAATGCAGCGGCTGCTGTCGGCGATGATCGCCTGCAACGGGTAGCGCACGGGCGGGTTAGCCCTGAAAGCTTCACTCATGGTTCGTCTGCACAGCGCACTGATTGGTTTAAACGTGGGTTGCAGTCGGGCCATGTCTCTGACTGTGATACTTTCGCGACTCAATAAGATCACGGCCGGCGAAACTGGTCCTTCCGGGGCGGATAGAGATTCAGGGAGACGCGATTGCAGTTTGGGAAGATACTTTGTTGCTGAACGTAAAGAAAACATTCCGTATCCCAGGGGCCAGGAAACGATTCCCAGACCGTCGGTAACCACAGTGCAATTCGAAACCATCCATGGAACCCGGCGGCAGAACCATCGGCGTGATTGTGGGCGCACTGGGCGGCCTCGTCCTGGGCGGCGACCTGGTGGCCCATACCGCGCATTCGGAGGCGGCGGCCATCCCTCTATTTCTCGGGATTTCGACCGGTTCCGCGATCGCCGGTTACTTCACGGGGAAAACGTCCGACCGGCGAATCACAACCATAAGGATTTTGCCGGACTAACAGGGACGTGCGTTTGGCGGGCTGCAGCGCTTTGAGTTGGACAGGCAGCAACGCCTGTCTGTCCACGCTCATTTTACGTCCTTCCACCTTACAGCTTCAGCAATTCCCGCAACCGCTTGGTCTGCACGCGGCTCACCGGGACCTCAGTGCTCTTTTTGTCGTCCATGCGGAGCTGGTAGCTCGACTTGAACCACGGCACCACTTCGCGTATACGGTTGATATTCACCAGGTACGACCGGTGCACGCGCCAGAATGTGTCGCGGTCCAAACTCGCCTGCAAATCCTCGAGCGTGCGGTAATTCGATTGTCCCTCGATGCCCGTGGCGACAATGGTAATCAGGCCGCTGTCGATGGTCGCGTAAATGACATCCTGCGGGTCCACAATGAAATTGCGGTTATTGGACCGCACCAGCAGTTTGGTGCGCTGCGGATGCAGGCGGGGAGGCGTTTCCGGCTCAACCTTCTGCTGCTGGTCCTGAATCAAGCGTCGCGCGCGCTCGAGCGTTTCTGCAAGCCGGCCCTTGTCCACGGGCTTGAGCAGATAGTCGAGCGCCTCCAGACGAAAGGCTTCGATGGCGTACTGATCGTAGGCCGTCACGAAGATGAAATGCGGCAACTCGATGCCGCGCTCGCGCAACTGCCGCACCACGCCCATGCCGTCGAGGCCGGGCATCTGCACATCCAGAAACACCAGGTCCGGTTCGAGCTTCTGAATCAGATCCACGGCTTCCAGTCCGTTGCGACCGGTGGCTGCAATCTCTATTTCGGGAAAATCCTTCAGCAGGTAGGCGAGCTCTTCGCAGGCGAGCGATTCATCATCCACGAGCAGCGTCGTCAATGTTGCCGTCGCGCGATCTCGCATGGAGTTGCTATTATAACAAATCATCTTTTTTCCCCTGGGAGATTTGCATAGTGTCTGCGCAAAATAGCGTTCGCATCGCGCCTGCTGACGGAAAGCTCGGCGTCCTGATTCCCGGAATGGGCGCCGTGACCACCACGTTCATCGCTGGCCTGGAAGCTGTGAAACGGGGATTGGCGAGACCCATCGGTTCGCTGACGCAGCTCTCCACGGTCCGGCTGGGCAAGCGCACTGAAGGCCGCTCGCCGCTGATCAAGGATTTCGTGCCGCTGACGCCAATCGAAAACCTGGTGGTCGGCGCGTGGGACATCTTCGAAGAGAATGCGTATGACGCCGCGCAACTGGCCGGCGTGCTCGAGAAGCCAATGCTCGAGCAGGTCCGCGCTCCCCTCGAAGCTATCCGGCCCATGCCAGCCGTCTTCGATAACGAATACGTCAAGCGGATCCACGGTCCCAACCTCAAACCCAAGGGCTCCAAAATGGAGCACGCCGAAATGCTGATGGACGACATCCGCAAATTCCGCGAATCGAGCGGGGCATCTCGCCTGGTGATGATCTGGTGCGGTTCGACGGAAGTTTTTCATAAACCAGCCCCCGTGCACGCATCCCTTAAGAATTTCGAATGCGGCCTTAAAAATGACGACCCCGAAATCTCGCCCAGCCAGATTTACGCCTATGCGGCCCTCAAATCCGGCGTACCCTACGCCAATGGCGCGCCGCATCTGACGACCGACACGCCGGCAATGGCGGAGCTGGCGCGCGAGCGAAATCTCCCCATTTGCGGCAAAGACTTTAAGACCGGCCAGACATTCATGAAAACGTTGATCGCGCCGGGGCTGAAATCGCGCATGCTGGGCGTCTCCGGCTGGTTTTCAACCAACATCCTCGGCAACCGCGACGGCGAGGTACTCGACGATCCCGGCTCTTTCAAGTCGAAGGAAGAATCCAAGCTCTCCGCCCTCGAGCAGATCCTTCAGCCCGAGCTGTATCCGGAACTCTACAAGGACCTCTACCACAAGGTACGGATCGAGTATTACCCGCCGCGCGGCGACGCCAAAGAGGGCTGGGACAATATCGATATCTTCGGCTGGCTGGGCTACCCCATGCAGATCAAGATCGATTTCCTGTGCCGGGACTCGATTCTGGCGGCGCCCCTGGTGCTCGACCTCGTGTTGTTCATGGATCTGGCGCAGCGCGCCGGTATGCGCGGCGTGCAGGAGTGGCTCTCGTTTTATTTC
>DATLVQ010000487.1:0-2053 GCA_035577325.1 Bryobacteraceae bacterium
GATCTTCATGGGAACGTTCGTCATCAATGGGCACGCCGAGGCCGTGGTTACCGAAACGGGAATGCACACCGAGTTGGGACGAATCGCGCAGCTCATCCACGCCGTGGATCGCGCGCCTACGCCGTTGCAGCGCCGCCTCAACCAGCTTGCCAAGATGCTTGCGGCCGCCGCCCTGGCGATTGTGACCCTTATTTTTGTCCTCGGACTCCTGCGCGGCGAACCCCTCAAACTCATGTTCTTGGCCGCTGTGAGTCTAGGCGTGGCCGCCGTCCCGGAGGGGCTGCCTGCCGTGGTGACCATCGCTCTAACTCTCGGGGCGCAACGAATGCTCAAGCGAAAGGCACTCATTCGTAAATTGTCGGCGGTCGAAGCGCTCGGCTCGGTGAATGTGATCTGCTCGGATAAGACCGGCACGCTTACCGAAAACCGGATGGCCGTGACCGTACTCGAACTGCCCGACCGAACGATACAAATCAACAAACTTCCCAACCACGAGAAACTGTCGAAAGACGCCGAGCCTTCGGACTCTGGATTAGGACTTTTGCTCACGGGCGCCGCCCTTTGCAACGATGCCGTAATGCAAGCCGACGCAAACAACCCAAACGGCGGCGTCGCTATCGGCGACCCGACGGAGGCGGCGCTGCTCGTCGCTGCTCTGCAGTTTGGCGTGGAAAAGAACACTCTGCAGCAAATCTTGCCCCGGGTCGGAGAAGTGTCGTTCTCTTCCGAACGAAAGCGGATGACTACGGTCCAGAGAATTCCGTTCGATCTTTCCTTATTGCCAGTGGCGGTACGTTGCGCAATGCATGGCGGCAGCCCGGCCTTCGTGGCCTTCACAAAGGGGAGTGTCGAGGCGCTCATTCCACTGTGCGACGAAGCCTGGGTCAATGGAAAACTTGAAAAATTGCAGGAAGGACGGACCCAACAATTCCTGGCTGCAAATAACCGGCTCGCCGCAAACGGCATGCGCATCCTCGGCGTGGCGTTTCGTTTCCTGGATTCGCTTCCGGAAGACGTGGACGGCCATGACGTCGAGAACAAACTTGTCTTTCTCGGAATGATAGGCATCGTGGACCCGCCAAGAATCGAGGTAGCCGATGCCATTTCCGTTTGCAAGAAAGCGGGAATTCGGCCCGTCATGATAACGGGCGATCATCCTCTGACCGCGAGGTACATCGCCGCAGAGCTTGGAATTATGAGAACGGAGCCCTTTGTTACAGGAGCCGAAATCGACCAGTTGACCTCTGACGACCTACAGCGTCGGTCGGAGAGTGCGCCACTGTATGCGAGAGTTTCCCCAGAACACAAGCTCAAAATTGTCGAAAGCCTTCAGCGTGGCGGACATATCGTCGCGATGACGGGGGATGGAGTGAACGATGCACCCGCTCTCAAGAAGGCAGACATCGGCGTCGCAATGGGAGTGAGCGGAACCGATGTGGCCAAGGCGTCCGCTGACGTGGTGCTGCTGGACGATAATTTCGCTACCATCGTCGCCGCAGTCGAAGAAGGCCGCGTCATCTACGACAATATCCGCAAGTTCATCAAATACATCCTTGCCACAAACTCAGCAGAGATCTGGGTCATGCTTGCGGCTCCATTTTTCGGCATGCCCCTTGCATTGCTTCCGCTGCAGATCCTTTGGATGAACTTAGTGACCGATGGACTACCCGCCCTCGCGCTAAGCGCGGAACCGCCCGAATCCGATACGATGCGGCGCCCGCCCTATCCTGCGTCAGAAAGTATCTTCGCACGCGGCATGGGCCGCCACATCGCTTGGGTCGGGCTGCTGATGGGTCTACTTTCGCTCGGAATTGGCTATTGGTACTGGAAGGCAAACGATCCCATTTGGCAAACCATGATCTTCACGACGCTGACTTTCTCTCAGATGGCGCACATCCTGGCGATTCGTTCCGAGCGTCGTTCGCTCTTTAAGGCGGGCTTGTTTTCAAACAAGCCATTGCTTGCCGCCGTCTGCCTCACCATCGCGCTTCAGCTTGCACTGCTCTATGTTGCCGGCCTGCGACAAGTTTTCAGAACCACGGCTCTGTCTCCC
>DATLVQ010000488.1:0-2697 GCA_035577325.1 Bryobacteraceae bacterium
AGGAGATTTCGACGGTACCCGCACGGCTTCGTGATATTCTTTGACGGAAGTGACTCCCGCTGGGTCTGTTGATTTGACCGTGCAAATTGGCGCGGTGCGCCTGCGGAATCCCATTCTCGCAGCCAGCGGTACCTTCGGCTACGGCGTCGAGTTCGCCCACCTGGTGGACCTCAACTGCCTAGGCGGTCTGGTCGTCAAAGGCCTCTCCCGCGAACCCATGGAAGGGGCGCCAGCACCCCGGCTTTGCGAGACCCCCTCGGGGATGCTGAACGCCGTAGGGCTCCAAAACATCGGGGTCCGGGCCTTCGTGGCAGAAAAACTCCCAGTACTGCGAAAATACGATACGGCAGTCATCGCCAACGTCTTCGGCTATAGCGTAGAGGACTATGTCGAGGTGATTCGGGTGCTCGAGGACGCTGATGGGCTTGCAGCCTACGAACTGAATATCTCCTGCCCCAACGTGAAGAAGGGGGGGATACAGTTCGGAAACGACCCGGCCCAAGTGGACGAGGTGGTGGGAGCGGCCCGAAAGGCGGCCGGCAGGCGCCCGCTCTGGGTAAAACTCTCGCCGATGGTTGCAGATATTGGGCTTATTGCTCGGACTGCGGAGGGAGCAGGCGCCGATGCCCTGACTGTAGCGAACACCTACCCGGCGATGGCAGTCGATCCGTGGACGGGCAAGTCCTTTCTGGGAAACCAAACGGGGGGCCTATCGGGTCCGTCTATTAAACCGATAACTCTTAGGTTGGTTTGGGAAACGCGGAAGGCGGTTAAGTCACCAATTATTGGGGTCGGAGGCGTCGAGACGGTCGAAGACGTGCTTCAATACCTGGCGGTAGGTGCGACTGCCGTACAGGTAGGGACGGCCAGCTTTACTGACCCTACGGTCAGTCGGCGTCTTGTAGGGGAGTTGGAGAGAGCACTTTTTGGAGTTAAAGCATTTACTATCAATGAGATAGTAGGTAAAATTTCCGCAGATTTTGGTTGACATAACGACTACTTCTTGCTACACTTTTCTGGATTTGAGTAGCACAAAGAACACACTATGAAACGTCCACTCTTTATTTTCTGGGCCGCGTTCCGATGGGTGCTCCTAATGTTCCTCATCGTTCCTGTCATGGATGCCCCCCTCGTCGCGCATTTAAGCGCTCCGGTGAAGCCGGTAAAGACTTGGGTCGGCAATGCCAGTTGGTATGGGCCGGGGTTCAATGGTAAGAAGACCGCCAACGGGGAGCGCTTTGACAGCGAAGCGCTGACCGCCGCGCACCCGAACCTGCCGTTCGGGTCCATCGTCCGGGTTGTAAACCCCCGGAACGGGAAGTTTGAACTGGTACGAATCAATGACCGAGGTCCCTATCAAGAAGGGCGCGAAATTGATGTATCCTACCGTGTCGCCCGGAAGATCGGTCTCATTCATTCGGGCGTGAGCCAAGTCCGGCTCGAATTGATGCAAGTGCCACAGAGACACTGACCCCGTCGGATTCGGGGTCGCCTATGACCTTGAGCTTCGACGCCCATCCGCGCAGCAGTTTGATCGTGGCACTGGATTTTGACTCACTATCTTCCGCCGCAAAATTTGCAAAACAAATCTGCGATCTCGTAGGTATGTTCAAGATCGGCAACCAACTGTTTACGGCCGCGGGGCCCGCGGCGGTGAAAGAAATTGCCGCGCTGGGTCCCGGCATCTTTCTGGATCTGAAATTCCACGACATCCCGAATACGGTTGCAGGTGCGGTTCTTTCGGCGGCTGCCATGACCGGCGTGCAGCTTGTGAATGTGCACGCACTGGGAGGCCGCGCCATGCTGGAGGCAGCGGTGCAAGCGATCAGCGCGGGCGTCCCGATGGGGGCTGACCGGCCGCGCTTGCTTGCCGTCACACTTTTGACGAGCATGGATCAAAAAGCAATGAAGCAAGTCGGAATCGGCGGCGTGCCAAAGGCGTATGTGGTGAAGCTCGCGCAGCTTGCCAAGCAATCGGGCGTAGATGGCGTGGTCGCGTCGGTGCAAGAAGCACGAGCGATTCGCAAGGCCTGCGGACGCGAATTTTTGATTGTGACACCGGGTGTGCGGCCAACTGACAAAGAAACTGGGGCGGAGGCAAAGCGCGATGACCAGGCTCGCACGGCGACACCAGCGGAAGCCATTCGCGCCGGAGCGGACTATCTTGTAGTGGGAAGGCCAATCCTCGCGGCCACAGATCCGCGCGCAGCGGCGCAGTCAATTGTGGACGAGATCGCAGCGGCAAAGTAGACGAATCACTTTTTTCCTTAATCCAAACACAGCAGTGTGCATCGCAGATTTCGCGCGCGGTGTGAGCCGCAGGCAGAGGCAATGGCGCCTGTGCTACCTTAATCATCGCGAGCTACGCGCTATCTCGCGCGAGCTTTCCTCACCCATGAATCCAACTTCCAAGAGCGTAATTGTCGGGACGGCGGGGCACATTGATCATGGCAAATCCGCTCTTGTGGAGGCGTTGACGGGGACACATCCGGACAGGCTCGCGGAAGAGAAGCGGCGCGGAATTACCATCGATCTTGGCTTCGCTTTTCTGGAAGAAAATGGCGTCAGGTTCGGTCTAGTAGATGTGCCGGGGCACGAGCGCTTTGTCAGCAACATGCTGGCGGGGGCGGCAGGAATCGACTTTGCCTTGCTGGTCGTCGCCGCCGATGACGGGCCGATGCCGCAGACCCGCGAGCA
>DATLVQ010000489.1:0-4807 GCA_035577325.1 Bryobacteraceae bacterium
GGCGCCATGGCGCTGTTCGGCGAGAAGTACGGCGACCGCGTGCGCGTGGTTTCCATCCCCGATTTCAGCAAAGAACTGTGCGGCGGCACACACGTGTCGCGGACAGGCGACATTGGGGTGTGCAAAGTGGTTTACGAGAGCAGCATCTCGGCGGGTGTGCGTCGCATCGAAGCCATTACAGGGGAACGCGCGGTGGAGCGCTATCAGCAGGCCAATGACGCGCTCAAGCGGATCGCCGAAATGATGAAAGTTTCCGAGCCGGAACTAGTCGAGCAAGTGGAAAAGGTACTAGCCCGCGAGCACGCGCTCGAAAAACAGGTCGAGCAGCTCAAGAACAAGCTGGCGCAATCCGCCGCTTCAGATCTGGAAGGCCAGTCACGCACCGTAAAGAATGTGCGCGTGCTGGCGGCGCGCCTTGACGGTATGGACCGCCAGCAGCTGCGCGCGCTGGCCGATTCGCTGCGCAACAAATGGAAAACAGGCGTCGTGGTGCTGGCGTCGGCCGAGGATTCCAACATCGCCATCATTTCAGCCGTCACCAAGGATCTAACGGGTAAAGTGCACGCCGGGAAGCTCGTGGGCGCGATAGCGCAGGCCGTCGGCGGCAAAGGCGGTGGACGTCCCGATATGGCCGAGGGTGGCGGCAAGGATGCTGCGGCGCTGCCGGCCGCGCTCGAAAAAGTATACGCGGACGTCGAGAGCCAGCTGTGAACCCGGTGTCGCCTTCACTTGACGCGCTCGTGGTGGGCGCCGGGCCAACCGGCCTCGCCTGCGGCATCGAGCTCAAGCTCCGCGGCTTGAATGCCGTCCTTGTCGAAAAAGGCTGCGTCACCAACTCGCTCTACCACTACCCCACCAACATGTCGTTCTTCACGACGCCCGAGCTGCTCGAGATCGGCGACATCCCCATGACCAGCCTGAACGAGAAGCCCAACCGGACCGAGGCGCTAAAGTACTATCGGCGGGTCGCTGAGCACTACGAGCTGGATATCCACCAATACGAAAAAGTAGATAACGTAGCCGGCGTCGATGGCGCTTTCCAGGTGCACACCACCGACCGGTACGGCTGCCACCGCATCTACACCCCGCGTAAGGTCATCCTAGCCACCGGCTATTACGATCTCCCCAACATGCTCAACGTCCCGGGTGAAGATCTCCCGAAGGTGATCCACTACTACAAGGAACCGCACCCTTATTACGACCAGGATGTCGCTGTGATCGGCGCCAAGAACTCGGCCGCCATTGCAGCGCTCGAGCTCTACTGGACAGACGCCAGAGTTACCCTGATCCACCGTGGCGCTCAAATCTCCGAAAAAGTGAAGTATTGGATCCGGCCAAATATAGAAAACAGAATTAAAAATGGCGAGATCAAGGCATACTTCAATTCTAAGGTTGTGGAAATCCGTCCTGACTCGATCTTAGTAGATACCCCTCAGGGTGAAGTTTTGTTAAGAAACGATTTCGTTTTCGCACTCATCGGTTACAGCCCCGACCTTGTTTTCCTCAATTCCGTTGGAGTAACGCTCGATGCGGCAACCCGGCGGCCGCGGACCAACCCGGCCACGCTGGAGAGTGAAACCTCGGGTATTTACCTAGCTGGGGTAATTGTCGCCGGTATGCATACCAACGAAATCTTCATTGAAAACGGGCGATTCCACGGTAAGCAGATTGCCGGGGATATCGCCGCCAAATTAGCTCATCTGAAACGCTAGCCGCCTCGTATCACTATAGGAATAAGGCTAAAACTAAGTACACGACTACCCAGGGACAACCTCGGTCACGATCTAAATGTTGGGAATTGTACAACTTTAGTTCTGGTACCGCTAAATCGTTAGTTACATTGAAACTCTTATCCTTTATGATATATCTAAGTAAGTAAGCAAAGGATACCTTATGTTAGCGTCGCTGCTGAATTCCTTATTCGGTTGTTCGCATCAGAGAACCACGTTTCCGCTCACGCCGAGCCGGAAGATGGCGACCGCGAGCCATCGCCACGGCACGTACGTCGTGTGTCTCGATTGCGGTCAAGAGTTTCGCTACGACTGGAAGCAAATGCGCGTCGGCGAAGCCGTAGAGCCGCGCCCCGCAACTGCCACTTCTCTCTCTCCGGCGAATCACTAAGCTCGCGCGCCCGTGCAGCGTTCCGTCTGAGGACTGAATGCGCACGGGCTTTTTTTTTAAAACCTTATAGAAGGCGGGCTGTATAATGCCTCAGAGTATCGGTGGAAAGCTCCGGCATATCAGTAGTGCCAGCACCGACGGCGTTGCGCATCGGATCGCAGCGGGCCGCACTGGCGTGCGCATGCGCTGTCGGCTTCGCGTTCTCCGCTAATTACACCAATCATGCACCGGTAATCGGCGTGCTCGCGCGCCAATTCGGCTTCAGCCAGGTACTGGGCGGGCTGCTGACCACCGGCATTTTCATTACGCACGCCGCCATGCAGGTTCCGGGCGGGTATTTAGTGGACCGTCTCGGATCGCGCCGCGTGCTGATCTTTGCACTTGCCTGGGTGGCCCTGGGAAACGTTGCCATCGCATTTTCGGGCGCCTATTGGCAGCTGCTCGCCTGGAAAATCTTCACCGGCATCGGCACGGGGACATGCTTTGTCGCCGGCGCACGCTACATCCATGAAGCTCTTGGTGGACCCCGGTTGCCCGTGGCGCAGGGCATGTACGGAGGCTCGATTTTGCTGGGGTCCGGATTCGTGATTCTGGCCGTGCCGCGGATCTCGTTATGGACCAGCTGGCGCGTTGCTTTTCTCGTTTCGGCCACGGTCGCGGTATGTGTCTGGATCATCTGGATCGCTGCCTCGCCGCAGGCGCCATCAGTTGCCCGTGCGCGTGAGCAGTTACGCGGCATGCTGCTGTCGCCGCAGCTCTGGCTGCTGGGATTGATGCAGATGGCGTCCTTTGGCCTCACGATCGTCGTAGGAACTTGGATTATCACGCTACTTGTCGGCACGCTCCAGGTACCGGCGCCCAAAGCAGGTGTGATCGGATCGCTCGTTCTGCTACTTGGCATTGTGATGCGCCCGCTCGGCGGGATCCTGCGGCGGCACATGGGCATGCGGGCACTGCTCGCCTTGAGTTTCCTGTCGAATGCCGCCGGATGTTTCATGCTGGCCGCGGGCTGGAATTCGTTTCCGCACGCCATGGCCGCGGTACTGCTGATTGGCGCCGGTTGCGGTCTGCCATACGCGGCCTTGTTTACGCGCGCCGCGTCCCTGTTTCCCGGCCGCGCGGCAGCTGCCATGGGCCTGGTGAATATGCTGGGCATTCTCATGATCCTGGTGGGCGCGCCCCTCGTTGGCCGTCTGACGGACTGGTCGGGCAGTTTCCGTTCGAGCTTCGTCGCGCTGGGTGGGTTTTCTCTGGCCGCCGGCGCGGCTGTCTCGCTTGTCAGCCGCGATGAACCTGCGACAACTATTTGAGCTTTCGCTCATCGCCCGGCGGGACGAGCCGGCGCTCGAGTTCCTTGCCTGTAACGGTCGCCGCGAGAATCGCACCTTCGGCGAAATCGACGCTGCGAGCAATCGCGTGGCGTATGTGCTGGCCGAGCGCGGGTTCAGTGCGGGCGACCGGCTGTGTGTCCATCTGCCGAACTGCGTCGAAATGATCGATCTGTTTCTCGCCTGCCTAAAGCTTGGCGTCATTTTCGTGCCGATCAATATTCTGTATCGCGACCGGGAAATCGCGCACATAGTGAGCGATGCCGAACCGAAGGCGGTCATCGGGGCGGCAGACTTGGAGCCGCTGGTGCGCGCCGCAATGGCGAGAAATGACGATCCCAGTCTGCCCGCCCTGCCACTCGATGGCGACGACGCCGCAGCCATTGTCTACACTTCGGGCACCACGGGCGCATCCAAAGGCGCCGTGCTCACGCACAACAATTTCGCGGCTAACGCGCTAAATCTCATCACTTGCTGGCAGATCGCGAACACCGACCGCCTGCTGCTTCCGTTGCCGCTGTTTCATGTGCACGGCCTGGCAAACGGGCTGTGCTCGTGGCTTATCACCGGCTGCCGTCTGCGGCTGCTCGAGCGATTCGAGCACCAGAAGGCCGCGGACATCATGCGTGAATTCCGGCCCACGCTGTTCTTTGGCGTCCCCACGATTTACGTGCGCTTGCTCGAGACTCCACCGGACGCGGCGCGCGAAATCGGCGCACGCATGCGGTTGTTTGTCTCGGGTTCCGCGCCGCTTGCCCCGCAAGTGCTCGAAGAATTCGGTGGCCTGTTCGGGCACACCATCCTGGAACGCTACGGCATGAGCGAGACGCTCATGAATCTCAGTAATCCCTACGTCGGCGAGCGGCGCGCCGGGACGGTCGGGTTTCCATTGCCGGGCGTCTCGGTACGTCTGCTTGATCCTAAGGGCTGTGCGGCGGCCGATGGCGAAACCGGCGAGATCTATCTGCGGGGACCGAACGTTTTCTCCGGCTACTGGCGCCGCGACGACGCCACGCGCGCGGCCTTCGCCGATGGCTGGTTCCGCACCGGCGACCTCGCAGTCCGTTCGCCTGACGGCTATTACACGCTGATGGGACGCCGCACCGATCTCATCATTTCCGGTGGATTCAACATCTATCCGCGCGAGGTCGAAGAGTTTCTAACAGAGCAGCCCGAGATTGCCGAAGCCGCCGTCATGGGCGTGCCGGACCGGCTGCGCGGCGAGGTGCCAGTGGCTTACGTGGTGGCGCGCTGTGCTGTTGAAACTTCAGCACTGGAGGCGCGCTGCCGCGAGGCCATGGCGTCCTATAAAGTCCCGCGCGCGTTTATCATGGTCGAAAAACTGCCGCGCAACGCCA
>DATLVQ010000490.1:0-2450 GCA_035577325.1 Bryobacteraceae bacterium
CACAATGGAGGTGAGTGCTGAACCAGCTCAATCCCGCCTACGTTCCTTTGCTGACATTCCTGGGAACGTTGCTCATCGTTGCTGTGGGCATCCTATACAACAATTCGCGAATTACGGATTTCTCCAGCCGCATCGGCGACATCAAAGACTTGATCCACGCCGAAGGCCGCGTCACTGAGGCGAACCTTCGCCGCCTGGAAGAAAAGATCGAGAAGGTCGAAAATCTGCTTCTGACCCGTCTGGCGGATCACGACGCGCGCCTAGGGCGCCTGGAATCGCGCTAACTCTACATCAACTCCGTTATGAACTCCCGCGCAACGTCCGCGGGTATTCCAAGTTCGCGCAGAGCAAGCGGGCCGCCGGTATCGAGCACGGGTTCGGCCTGATCGAGCGAGGGCAGGTCGTTGCGCTCGAAGAATTTGCCGATGGGGATGACTTCACCCCACTGGTGCGAGCGCTCGATCGCCATTTGCCAGTTGGAAGAATCGTAAGCCGCGTCATCCTCCAGCTTCTTGACGCGCTGCTTGAACCACGGGTAGGTGTTGTCGTGATTGTAAGTCACGCAGGGGCTGAACACATCAATGAATGAAAAGCCTTTGTGTTTCAGACCTTGCTTGATGAGGTCGGTCAGCTGTTTCTGTTCGCCGCTGAAACCGCGCGCCACGAACGTGCAACCGGCCGCCAGCGCCAGCGTGATGGGGTTGATGGGGCCCTCCACGCTGCCGAACGGCGTGCTTTTGGTCTTCATGCCGATGGCGCTCGTGGGCGAAATCTGGCCGGTGGTGAGGCCGTAGATCTGGTTATCCATGGCGAGGTAGAGCAAGTCGACATTGCGCCGCATGGTGTGGATGAAATGATTACCGCCGATGCCGAAGCCGTCGCCATCGCCGCCGGTGACGACGACCGTGAGATCGTGGTTGGCGAGCTTCACGCCCGTTGCCACGGCGAGGGCGCGGCCGTGCAGCGTGTGCATGCCATAGGTATTGATGTAGCCGGGAAGGTTGGAGGAGCAGCCGATGCCGCTGATAGTCACTACGTTGTAGGGCTGGATCTGGAGGTCGACAATCGCTTTTTCGAGAGCGGCCAGGACGCCGAAATCGCCGCAACCGGGGCACCAGTCGGGATCGACCTTGCCCTTCAGCTCGTGAATCGTAAACGGTTTGATTACTTGTTCCGTTGTGGCCATTGTCTCCTCCTCAAACCATGATCTCGTGCATGGGCACGGAAAGTTTGGTCTTTCCGGCCAGTTGTTCCTTTACGGCTTCCACGATGTGATGCGGCATGAAGGGTTCGCCATCGTACTTGCGGATGTGGCCGTCCGGTACGAAGCTGGTTTCGCTGCGCAGATAGCGCGCGAACTGGCCGCTATAGTTGTTCTCGACGATGATGGTCCGGCGTGCGCCGGCGAGCTCGTGGAGAATCGCGTCGCCGTGTAGAGGAACCATCCAGCGGATTTGCAGGTGATTGGCGGTGATGCCCCCTTCGGCGAGTAGCTCGATCGCCTCTTCGATGACGCCTTTGGTGGAGCCCCAGCCGATTAACGTGACTTCGGCGTTGCGCGGGCCAACGATCTTCGGCGGCGGGACGGCCGCTTCGAGGCCCGCCATTTTTCGCTGGCGTTTATCCATCATGGCGCGACGCTTGATGGGGTTGGTGAACTCGTCGCTGATGAGGACGCCGTCCTCCATGTGCTCGTCGGTGGCGACGGTGTGGGCATGGCCGGGCACGCCGGGAATGGCGCGCGGCGAGATGCCGCTATCGGTGATCAGATAGCGCTTGTAGCCGCCATTCGCTCCGTTGCCGTTGGCCGAAGTGACCAGCTCGCCGCGGTCGATGGGAACTTTGAATTCCAACTCCGATGTCGCGGCGCTGGCGGTGCCTTCGGAGAGCAGCAGATCGGTCAACACGATGCCCGGACACTGGAATTTGTCGACTAAGTTGAACATCTCCGGGATGATCTTGAAGCAATCGACGATATCGGTCGGGGTGGCGATGGCCCTGGGGTAATCGCCGTGACCGGCGCCCAGCATCTGCCAGAGATCGCCCTGCTCGGTTTTGGTGGGGACGCCGGTGGAAGGTCCGGCACGTTGCACATCGATGACCACGACCGGTGTTTCGATCATGGCGGCCATGCCCAGGCCCTCGGTCATAAGGGCGAATCCGCCACCGGAAGTGGCACACATGGCACGGCACCCGGCCTGCGCCGCGCCGATCGCCATGTTCACCACGCCGATTTCGTCTTCGACCTGGCGCACCATGATGCCGGCCTTGCGCGCGTGCGTCGCCATCCAGTGCAGTACGCCGGTCGACGGGCTCATGGGATAAGCGCAATAGAACTTGACGCCCGCCGCCGCTCCGCCCATAGCCAGCGCCATATTGCCGGTGACGACGGCGTACTTGTTGTCGGTCATGGGAAGCGGACGTTCAAACGGCGCGAAATGCTCGGTCGC
>DATLVQ010000491.1:0-2894 GCA_035577325.1 Bryobacteraceae bacterium
GCGCGACCGGCTCTGCCTGACCGTTCCGCTTTATCACTGTTTCGGCTGTGTCATGGGCTCGCTGATGTGCATCGTGCACCGGATGACGTTGGTGCTGCCGGCAGCGCAATTCGATGTGGTGGCTGCGCTCAATGCCGTCCAGGCGGAGCTCTGCACGGTTATTTACGGCGTGCCCACGATGTTTATCGCCGAGCTGGAACATCCGCGCTTTCGTGAATTCGATCTGACTTCTCTGCGAACAGGCATGATGGCCGGGTCGCCATGCCCGGTCGAAATCATGCGCCGCGTGGTGGCGGAGATGCATTGCCCGGAGATCACGATCGGTTACGGACAAACGGAAAGTTCGCCGTTGATCACCATGTCGGAGGTGGATGACGATCTGGAAACGCGCGTTTCGACCGTCGGCCGAGCGGCGGCGGAAACCGAAGTCAAACTTGTGGCTCCCGGCAGCGGAGCGACCGTCGAGATGGGCGAGCGCGGCGAGCTGTGCACACGCGGCTACCTGGTGATGAAAGGCTACGATGGCGATCCTGAAGCCACTGCGAGTGCCGTGGACCCGAACGGATGGCTGCACACCGGCGACCTGGCGACAATGCGGCCCGACGGCGCGTTTCACATCGCCGGGCGCATCAAAGAGATGATCATCCGCGGCGGTGAGAATATTTACCCGCGCGAAGTTGAGGAATTTCTGCACGCCCATCCCAAGATCGCGGACGTTTACATCGTCGGGCTACCCGATGAGCGCATGGGGGAGACGGTGCTCGCCTGGATCAAGCTGAAAACCGGTGAGAACTCGAGCGAAGCCGAGATCCGCGAGTTTTGCCGCGGGCGCATCGCGCATTTCAAGGTTCCGCAGTACATTCGCTTCGTGGATTCATTCCCCATGACGGTGACAGGGAAGATTCAGAAGTTCCGCATACGGGAACAAGAGATCGAGGCCCGCGGTCTTACCTACGCGGCCGGCATCAAGACGGCGTAAATGCCTGATAGCGGATAAACATCAGCGCGACGAAACAAATGGTACGGAATTCTCACTACCTGTTAAATGAGCGATAGAATGACCGCGGCTGGCGCGTCGCATTTTGAAGAGGTTCTCACCGATGAAATCAGTGAGATACAGGCCTCCCGCAAGCGCAGGTTGCCGGACATCGAGTTTCCGCAATCGAGTTCCCCGGATCCCTATACGCAGGCCCATGAAGCGCAGCTCTTCGGTGTAGCTTTCTCGGGCGGCGGCATTCGCAGCGCGACCTTTAACCTCGGCATCCTGCAAGCGCTATCGGAGCTTGGCGTGCTGCGCTGGGTCGATTATCTGTCCACGGTTTCGGGCGGCGGGTATATCGGGAGCTGGCTCGCGGCGTGGATCAGACGCCAGAATCCTGAGACGGCCCCTATTGCAGTGGACGCAGTACAGGAACGGCTGGCGCCCAATCAGAGAGCCCGTTTCGAATCCGAAAAGCTGAATCCCATCCACTTTCTGCGCCGGTACAGTAATTACCTCACGCCGCGCACGGGCTTTTTTGGCGCGGACACCTGGACCATGATCTCGATCTACCTGCGCAATGTGATCCTGAACCAGGCGATCCTGCTGTCCACGCTTGCGGCGGCCCTGATACTGCCGCGCTTCGCTGCCTGGCCTTTCGAAGCAGCCGAAGACAGCATCCTGCCGGCCGAGATCGCCGGCGTCGCGTTGTTCTGCGCGATCGTGTTCATTGGACGGAATCTGGCGTGGATGGAGAGCAACCGCGAGCGGCGAAAAGCACCGTTCTACGCGGGGCAGGGCGGGATCCAGGCGCTGATCGCTTTTCCGGTCCTGGCCGCGGCATATTTTGCGAGTGTCGCCATGTGGCAGTTCGTCAGCCAATTCAGTGACGGGCTGCCGGCGTTGGCGGAGTCCTGGAGCGCGTGGATCGTGCCCACCGAAGGGTTTGCCACACTCCTGTTTATAGTGGGAATCAGCGGGATCTTCCGTGGGACCATTAAGCTGCGCAACCTGCCCGCCACAATCGGCCTGACGCTCGTTTCATCGGTGGTACCCGGCGCCTTTGGCGGAGCGCTGCTGTGGGGTTTGGCCTATCTGTTCGATCAGTTGCAATTCGGCGATGCCGGCAAGTGGCATGCGCTCGTGTGGGGACCGCCGACACTGGTGGGCATTTTCTCTCTCGTGGTTGTTCTACATCTTGGCCTCGCTGGGATCGGCATCCCCGACAGCACGCGCGAATGGTGGAGCCGTCTGGGCGCATGGCTTTGCATTTACTCGCTAGGCTGGTTCGGCCTGGTCGCGCTGGCGATCTACGGGCCGCTGATGCTCGGCCTTGGAGCGAAGGCTGTTGCGGGAATCAGCTTGACGTGGGCGGCCACGACCATCGGCGGGTTATGGGCTGGAAGAAGTCCCGCCACCGGACCGAAACAATCCAGCGCCGGCATGCGCCTGGTTGCACAGGCGGCCCCTTACGTCTTCGTGGTGGGTCTTCTGCTCGCGGTCTCGTTGAGCATTCAATACTTCGTACCTTGTCTCGATGCCGGCAACCCGGCCTGCGCCGTACGCCATAAATTGTTCGACAGCTGGACGGCTCTCCATGCAGGCCAGCTGGCCGCGCTGCACTTTGACCTGTTAAGCACGACGCCACTTTCGGTTCTGTCGGTCACGCTACTGGTGCTCGCTATCATCGCTTTGGTGCTGGCCTGGCGCGTGGATATCAACGAATTCTCGATGCACCATTTCTATCGCAACCGCCTGGTGCGGTGTTATCTGGGTGCTTCGCATGAGCGCAAGCCGCAAGCTTTCACCGGATTTGATTCGCATGACGACATTCGTCTCGCGGACCTGTCAGGCAAGGCATTCACGGGCCCATACCCGCTGATCAATACTACTCTCAATCTGGTAAGCGGCGAGG
>DATLVQ010000492.1:0-3982 GCA_035577325.1 Bryobacteraceae bacterium
CGATTGCATCGCCTCGCGCCACGGCACCACCGAGATAATGCAGAAATTCATTACGGAATAGATCAAAGCAACGGCAATCACCGAGCAGAAAATGGCGCGCGGCATGGTGCGCTCCGGGTTGCGCACTTCACCGCCGACATAGCAGACACTGTAGTACCCGAGAAAATCGAACATCGCGATCAACATCGCGCGGCCGAGCCCTAGCGCGAATCCGGTGGAGAAGTGCCAGGCGCCAGGAGGAAAATCGAGCGCCGGAGCGAGGCCGAAATGCGCCATGTGAATGAGGCCGCTCACGATAATCGCCCCGACGGTGAGCAGCATGCCCGCCCACAACAGCAGCATGAGTTTGCCGATCGCGCGGATCTGGCGGTAAAGCAGGATGATGGTCAACACGCCCAGCCCGATGACCAGTAGACGGTTCTCCCACGGCCCCCACGCCGGAAAAAAGTAGGCCAGGTACTGGGCAAAACCGATATACGACGAGCCAACTTCCAGAGGCCCGCTGGCGATGAATTGCCAGATGAACAGGAAGGGCAGAAGGGAACCCAGCCGGCTGTTCTTGAAACCCTCCTTCAGAAATAAATAGCTGCCGCCCGACCCGGGCATGGCGGTGGCCAGCTCACTCCAGACCATGCCGTCACAAATCGAAAGGATAGTACCGGCGAGCCAACCCAGCATGCATTGCGGCCCGCCCATCGCGGCGATGATAAGAGGGATGGTGATGAACGGCCCAAACCCGACCATATTGGTCATGTTGAGCGCAGTAGACTCCATGAGGCCGAGCCCGCGCACGAGGCCGTATTTCTTTTTGATCTCGTGGTGTTGATCGGTCATAGTGTGACGCTGGAGAGCGAAGCGCGATTAAGACTTCACCGGCCGAGCTGGATTCTGCAGCGCTACCGGCCGACCTTGGCGATACGACTGCTCCGCCGCCGCAGCCGCTGCCACGGCCTGCCGGCCATCGAACCCATCCACTTTTGGTTCGCCATCTGTAAGCATCGTGCGCACAAAATCGCGCATTTCGTCCAGGTAACCGTCGGCAAAGCGCACCAGGAAGTGATCCACGACATCGGTTCTGGCGCCTGTAGCCGTTAGCACGACTTCCGGAGTCTGCTGCAAGTAGCCCAGCATGATCGTGCCCTTGGAGCCGACAATTTCGGTGCGGATATCGTATCCATAGACCGCTTGCATGTAATTTTCGACGGCCCCAAGCGCGCCGCGCGAGAATTTCAGGTTCACGACGGCGGTGTCGATGTCGTTGAACCGCGCGGCTTCGGGGAACACCAGAACCGCGCCATAGGCGTGCAGCTCCGTAATCTCGTCGTTCATCATCCAGCGACCGAGGTCGAACTCGTGGACGCCCGAATCCTGGAAGAACATGCCATTGACGCCGCTTGCCATGTAACTGACAGGTGGTGGCGATTGATCGCGGCCCAGCGACTTGAACAGCACCGGGTCGCCAATCTCGCCGGCTTCGATGCGCTTTTTGGCGCGGACATGCGAAGGGTCATAGCGGCGCACATGGCCCGGTTGCAGGCGGACACCAGCCTTCGCCGTCAAGCTCAAAACTTCGTCGGCCTCCTCTACGGTGAGCGTCAGCGGCTTTTCGCAGAAGATATCCTTCTTTGCGTGGGCGCACGTCCGGATGGCCGCGCCATGGAACTTCGCCGACGACACGATGGCCACCGCTTGAATATCTTTCCGCTCGACCAGAGCTTCGACGGTGTTATAGGAATGCTCGATTTCGAGCTCCGCCGCGACTTGCCGGGCGCGCGCCAGATCCACATCGGCGACGGCGATCAGCTGCGCTTCGGGAATCAACCGGCGAATATTTTCGGCGTGCCGCTTGCCCATCACGCCGACACCCACGACGCCCATGCCCAGCTTTGTCAAGGTCTTCTCCGCTTCAAGCTTCGTTGCATTGGCTTCGCGCTTGCGTTCATGGAAGGATACCGGATGGCTACGGGCCGGCCCAGTTTTGCCGCGCGATATATGGCCTCGAGAATCACGATATCGCGCAATCCCTGTTCGCCATCGGGCTCCGGCTTTCGATTCTCCCGTATGCAACCGGCGAAGGCATCGAGTTCGAGAGCGAATTCATCGATCGCAGTGAACTCATGCGCGAACCACCGGCCTGCTATCTTTCCGGTGAGCCGCCGTTCTTCCTCGAAGGCAAACGCCGGCGAGAGCGATGCCCAACCCTTTTCGCCGTGCACCTGAACGAAGGAGGCGAGGGCCGACCCCCAACTTGCCGTTCCCTGCAGCATCAGGCCACTTGGAAAACGCAACCGGAACGCAATGCCTTCCTCGACGTCTTTGAAGCGCTTCTTGTCTCGCGTCCAATGGAACGCCGTGGCCTCGATGGGATCTTCTTCCACGAGCCATCGTGACGTATTGACGCAGTAGATGCCCACGTCCATAAGCGGACCGCCGCCTGCCAACTTGCGCTTCAGCATCCACCCGGGCGTGCTGTCTCCGGCAGGGCGAAATTCCGTAAAGGCGGTGTGAATGACGTCCATGCGGCCCAACTCACCCTTGGCGACTAGCTTCTTCAGCGCCACACTCCCAGGTTCGAAATACTTTCTATAGGCCGTCATCAACAGCACTGAATGATCCCGGCAGGCTCGGACCAGGCGGCGCGCATGTTCGACCGTGGCGGCCAGAGGTTTTTCGCATAGTACATGCTTCTTGGCGCGCGCAGCCTGGACGGTATACTTTTCGTGCTCGCCCGGCGGCGTCGCGATATATACGGCTTCCACCTCCGGGTTTTTCAGGCACGTGCTGAACTGTTCGTAGCTGTAATGATGCGGCGCGCCAAATTCACCTGCCAGACGCGTGGCCTTCTCGCGATCGCCGCTGACCACGGCCACCAGCCTGGCGCTCCGGCTGTGAGCGAACGCCGGTAGAACGGCTTGTTGCGAGATCGCGCCCAATCCAACAACGGCGTAACCGACCGGCTCCATGTCAGCTTTCCCGGTCGGCGCGGCTTTGCCCTTGCGCGCGAATCGCGGAATGTTCGAGTCCGCGGAGCTCTTCGATGTTGTCTAACGTCTTGAAAATCGCGTCAATGATTGTATCGATTTCTTTCTTGTCACCGAGGAAAAGATAATGCGGGAACCAGATGGCCTCGTGGTAGGCCGCGCGCTCGGATGCCGGGCAGCGATACATGTTGCGCAAGTCGAGCGGCTTCTCGCGGCCCCAGCTCAGCGCGGGATACTCGGCCGCATTTACCGGGAACAGAGAGCTGCGATACACGGGCTCGTAAAAAAGCCCGTCGCAGGGAATACCTTCGAGTTGCAGCGCGGCCACGAACGCCGCCCGTGGAACATCCTTCACCAGCTCAGTGAAATACTTCAACACATAAGAGTACGGAGCCGTCCGGGTAATGCGGGGCTCCGGTTTCAGAAACCCCAAACCGCGCGTCGTGCGTACGCGTGCTTCGAAATATTCGATATTGGCCTGGCGGATCTGCTGCTGCTTGGGCAGGCGATCGAGCTGCGGCCCCAGCACTGCAGCCTGGAACTCTCCCAGACGGTAATTGAAGCCGATCATGCGGTGCTTGAACTTGTCGGTGACGCTGGCGCGGCCGGCGTTGATGTACGACTGCATCCGCTCGAAGTATTCCAGGCTGTTGGTGATAACCGCGCCGCCCTCGCCGCAGGTAATGAGCTTGCTCGATTGGAAACTGAAGGCGCCCACGTCGCCGATCGATCCCGCCCCTTTGCCACGCCACATGCCGCCATGCACATGCGCGCAATCTTCGACCACTTTCAATTTGTGCCTTTCGGCAATGGTCATGATCGCGTCGAGATCTGCAAAGCGCATGCCCAAATGCACCGGGAGAATGGCCCGGGTCTTCGGAGTGATGTGCTGCTCAATCAGCTTGGCGTCAATGCAATACGTGTCAGGGTCAACGTCCACGAACACTGGAACTGCGTTCACCAGCAGCACGGGACCGACCGTGCCCTCCCAGGTGTAGGCC
>DATLVQ010000493.1:0-7283 GCA_035577325.1 Bryobacteraceae bacterium
ATATCGAGATCGACGTAGACAGTATCCGGCGCCAGGCAAGCACGGGTTTCAGTAAATGGCATTGTGCGATCGGGACGATCCGCTACGACGCTTTGGGCGAAGGCGCCACACCGGGGACCTTGGTCTACATCAAATCGTCGCTGACGGGCGACGAGGAGTCCGACGTGCTCAGCTACCGGGGAGAGGAGCCGGCTTTCCCGCACCAGTCTACGGCCGATCAGTGGTTCGACGAGTCCCAATTCGAGAGCTACTGCACGCTGGGATATCACGCCGGCCGCAAAACGTTTGAAGTAGTGGACGGGAACCAGCCCATGCAGAATGGCACGGAAAACTTTTTCGTCGCGCTGCGCCAGGCATGGTATCCGGCCAGCTCCGCCGTGGCCGCGGTTTTCACCAAGCATGCGGCTACCCTCGACCAACTGGTGGAGCGGCTACGCAAGGACGACACGCTCTGCTTCCTCGATGCGCAACTCTGCCCGGAGTGGAAGCGGCTCAATGCGGACGTAACTTCACCCCCCGCGGTAAACCTGTGGCTGCCCAAAAATCCGGACGAATTGCGCAGCGGTTTCTATTTTTGCAATTCGCTGATCCAGCTCATGGAAAGCGTGTACCTGGATCTGAAACTCGACCAGGATCACGATCACCCCGATAACCGCGGCTGGATGAACATGTTCAAGCACTGCTCCTGGTCGGGCATGTTTCGCGCCACCTGGGCTATCAGCGCCGGGAGCTATGGCGCGCGGTTTCAAACGTTCTGCCGACGCTTGCTCGGGCTCGAGACGGGAGAGGTGGAGGTGGTCGCGCTCACTCATGAGAATGAGGAGCAGCTCAATTTCCATGAGGTGCAGCTGCTCCGCGAGTTCCGCGAAACCAAGGACGGGCAAGCGGGCCAGGACCAGAGCCATCTATTACAGGTGGTTGTGCGCGACGTTAGCAGCACGCCGGCCACTGATGCGGGAGCGCTGCGCTTTACGTTCGGCATTGCCGTGGTTCAGGACAACAGAGTCGTACTGTTTCGCGTGCAAGATCACCTGCGCAAGATGGGCCTGGGACGCGGGGCCCTCAGAAAATTGATTCACGATCAGGGCGTCTCATCGTTCGACAAGACGCGGTTGATGAACTACCTCGCAGCGCGCAGCCAGCCTCGGAGCGATCGCGATCTACGTCAGGAGATCCAGAAGGAGCTCCAATCCCGGCAGGCGCAGGATCAGGATCCGGCCGGTCCCGAGGTCATCAGTGAGTTGATGGAGATGGCTAAACGCGAAAATCTTGCGCGGTTCGCGCAATTGTTCCGCTCGGTTCAGCTTGAGCCTAAAGAGAAGAGGTTGGGCGCAAGGGCCTAGCGGGTTGGGCAAAGGCGGCCCTCCGCGGTCAACTACTCAGAACTAATGCCATGGCGGGATTGATGTGGGCGGCATGCCGCGCCGGGATATAGCTCGCCAGGAGCGCAGCGGCTGAAACGGCGAGTGTTGCGCTGACCAGCGCAACGGGAGAATAGACGCCGGTGCCGTACAGCAGCGATGAAATCAGGCGCTTCAAGAACCAGGATCCTGCTAATCCGAACCCGACTCCCATGGCGGCGAGTCTTCCGAATTCAGGAAAGTAGAAATCCGCAGGCATGACGCCGATGACCGTGTCGGAGCCATCATCCAAGTCGACACTTTGGCCAACTATACGAGGGTCGCCGCGAGCTCGCTTTCCCAGAATCTATGGCTCAGCACCACCACACGGTTCGCGCCATCTTTTTCTTCATCTGGAGTGAACGTTCGGCCGAATTTCGCGGGCGCACCGAGCAGTCGAAAGAAGTCAACCGATACCGATAACCCTTGCACAGTCCTCGCTTCCCAGGAGCGGAACCAGTGGAATACGGCGCCCTTCAAAAAGGCAGTGCCGTCGAAGACGTGGTTTTCGTCGCGCCAATTCTGGTAGTTGGGCGCTGCTACGGTTATGCGGTCGCTCTGGAGCAGTTTTTTGTCTCCCAGATTTGCACGATTCTTTCGGGGTCCCGGTAAGGCAAAGGCCGGAGCAAGGTGGCGTTGACTACGCTGAACATGGCGACATTAGCGCCCATTCCAAGCGCCATTGTGACCAGCGCGGTGATCGCGAAGCCGGGAGATCGCAGAAGCCCTCGAGCGCCGTACTTGATATGACGCAGCAGAACGACCGTTTCGCCTCTCTAAGAATTATCGCTGCATTTTTCATCCAGCGGCTTAGCCGTTAGCCGGAAGGCCGGAGGCTGGCAGATGGACGACTCCAAAACGCGAGCGGCCTTGACGGTGCGGACCCAACCGGGCGCGTATCCTGTTACGGTATATCCCGTGGAGCTACTTCCAGCCGGTGAAGGCTTCTGCTATGATCCGGTCGAGGGTTCCATGGTCATCGAGCGCATTACCAGCCTGAAACCAGAACATGTTGAAACCGCTCTGCGCCGCGCGTTGCGGAAGCGCAGGGGGAGTCTGGCAGCGGTCGAGCAGGCAGGCGCCGCCACCGTTTTCATCGTCGCGCAGCCGGATTTATACGCGATGCTTTTGGCAGCCGAGGTTCGTTTCGCGGCGCTATTGCCGTGCCAAATCGCGGCTTTTGAGGAGGCCGGGCGCCTCAAACTGGCAGCCATCTCGCCCGTCGGATTCGCCCGCGCCCTTGGCCGTCCCGACCTGGACGCCCCAGCCGTCGCCGCCGAGAATTTCCTGAACGAGATTCTTAACGAAGCCGCGAAACCGCTCACGCTTGCGGCCGGAGGACACGCTGAATCTGGAATCGGCGCGACCGAGGATCAGATGAACATGCGCGGCACGGTGGGGCAGCGCATCGACAACCGGGGGTCCAAAGTAGAAGAGTTAGCCGGGACCGGTGAGCAGGATTCCCGCGGCGGCTAGCGGAACTGGCCCGCTTGCAGCTCAAACGGACCGAACGCGCGTGCGGCCGAGCATGTGCTCGGCGCGATCCAGTGCTTTTTTCTCGGCTTCTTCGCGGGTCGCGCCGGTAGTGCGCGCCAGGGCGGCGCCGGGCGATACATTATCCGCCTTGCAATGGAAAAGATCGCCCAGCCGGTAGCTGGTGAGGTTCACCGGCCACCCCGCCACTTCTACTTTGCGCTCCTGATATTCCTCGACCTTCATGGTTTATGCTTTCGCCGAGGCGGCGGCGCCCTTTTCGACCGCGGCGCCAACCAGGTTGCCCCATTCCGTCCAGGAGCCGTCGTAATTGGTTACCTTGTCCATGCCCAGCAGATACTTGAGCACGAACCAGGTGTGACTGGAGCGCTCGCCGATACGGCAATAGGCGATGACAGGCTTCGATCCGTCGATACCCTCATTGCCATAGAGCGATTGCAAATCTTCCACCGACTTGAACGTGCCGTCGTCGTTACAGGCCTTACCCCACGGAATGCTGCGGGCCCCCGGAATATGCCCGCCGCGCTGGCAGGTTTCCGGCAACCCGGGAGGCGCAAGAATCTCGCCGGTGAATTCCTGCGGGCTGCGCACATCGACGAGGGCCGCGCTGTGCGCCGTGAAGGCCGCTTGTACCTGCGGCAAGAAAGCGCGCAGAGAATTATCCGGTCCGGTTGCCTTATAACTGGCACGTGAAACTTTTGGCGCTTCGGTGGAAAGCTCGCGGCCTTCCGATAACCATTTTTTCCGCCCGCCGTTCATGAGGCGCACGTCTTTGTGACCATAGATTTTCATCTGCCACAGCGCCCATGCCGCGAACCAGTTGTTGTTGTCCCCGTAAATGACCACGGTCGTGTCATTCGAAATCCCCGAAGAGGCCATGAGGTCTTCGAACTGCGTCTTCGGAAGTATGTCACGGCGTACGGTGTCGCACAGTTGCGAATTCCAAGCCCAACCCAGTGCGCCCGGTGCGTGGCCTTCGTCGTAGGCTTTCGTGTCGACGTCGACTTCGACGATCCGCACCTTGGGATCGGCGGCGTGTTGAGCGACCCAATCGGTAGAGACTAAAGTCTCCGGGTGAGCGTAATTTGCCATGTTGAATTCTCCTGTGGGAAGTAATCTACCTTAACTATATCGGGGAATAGGGCATTGTCAAGCCAGTCCGAAAACCTGTCGGAAAACCAGTGAGAGCCAAAGCGATCAGATGCTATTCGAGAACGTGGTTTCGGACAAACAATCTTAACAAGCAAAACATTCGTTCATGCCGCTGCGAGACGGAGCATAGGTCAGCGCTGGCGAACGATTTTGCCGAATACTTGACCGCCGTGATCTTTGCTGCTCCACGTCCCAGCATACTGATCCTGGTACAGAAGGACACGAGCTGTGTATGTACCCAGACCGGGGATCGTCAAGTTAGTTATCGTGATCACGGGCGTATCGCCTGCCCATTTGATGATTACGGGGAGGGGTACGGGCACGTCGTGTGAACCATATTGAATACGAGCATTAAACAGCCAGGTTTCGCCGCCGAGTTTCGAGACTTTTTCGATTATGTATTTCTCTTCGCCGGCGGTGCTTTCATCCTTCACGCTCGCGGAGTGTCCAATCAGTGTGACGCCTGACATCATCTGCTGGAACTTTTGCTCAAGATCCGCCCGGGGATCGGCGCTTGGCTTGCGAGCGCACCCGGCGTACAGAAACAACAGGATCGTTGCCAGCCGTGCGCTCGTCATGCGCTGGGCTCGCTGATTGGATCGCATAGGGAACCTCTTTGAGCTAGGACTTCGCGATTGGGAACGGTCACAAACCAGCAGGCGATGCCCAGAAACACCACGGTTACGGCAAGAACCTGAAAAACCAGATTATAAGAACCGGTCTGACGCAGTGTTTCCGCCAGCAGCAGCGGGCCGACGGCCGAAGCAAACACGGTCAGCATCTGGGCGCAGCCCTGGATCCTGCCCAGGTGGCTTCTGCCGAACACCTGACCCCAGACGGAGAAGAACACCACGGTTACAACCCCGCCTGAAACCCCCATGGCGATGCCATAAAGGACGACGTGCGTAAACGTTCGCACTTGTGGAAGCACGAGGAGTGCCGCAGCCAGCACACCCATCCCGACACCCATGAGCTTCTGGATAGACCATCGCGTGGCCAGCCATCCACCGGCGAAGTTCGCGACCAGCCCCAACATGGTGCTGATTACCAAGACAAAATGGTACGTGCTGGCGTCAAAGCCGCGCTGCTCCAAAATGGACTGGTTAAACAGCGAGATGCCGGAGTAGACCAGGCCGAAAACTGAACTCGATAAGGCGAATACCCAGAAAGCCGGGCTGGATACCGCTTCCCAAGTTGACAGGTCGGCGAGCTGCGAATGCGACAGCTCACTGTCGCCGTCCAAGTGCAGACCCTCGGCTTCCGGAACACTGCGGACCACCAGCCAGGCGAGCGGCGCCAGCACTAGAACGAGCACCCAACCAACAGCGGACCATGCCTGGCGCCAGCCGGTTCGTACAACTGCTTGCCCAACAGCCGGGAATGCCGCGATGAAACCGATGCCGACCAGCAACGAGTAAACCGCCATGGCAGAGTTCAACCGGCGGGCAAACCATTTCCCGACCAAAGCGAGACTGACCACAGAGAGCGCGCTCTGTCCCAGCCCGCGCGTGAGCGTAATGGCGATGCACAGAGCGATTGCGCCGGTTGCCCAGCTCATGCCGAGGACGGCGATGCCAAGCCCTAACGCAATTGTCATGAGGACGACGCGCGATCCGAATCGATCGGTTAGGCGCCCGCAAGGCAAGCAGAAGGTGGCGCCAATGAGGGTGGCCCAAAGATTGATTGTGGCGTATGCGACACGATCGAGCCGCAGATCAACCAGCAAAGGCTCGGTGATGAGACCTAAACCCTGTGTGCGTCCGGGAAGCGTTCCGATCATTGCCAAGGCAGCAACGGCGAGATTCGCCCAGCCGTAGTAGAAGGTCTTGCGCCCTGCTGCGGGATTTGAGAACTGCGCCTGCCGCTCCTCGCTGTTCATCTGAGACACCGTTTCGATTCGCCGGTTCGGCTATCGTTTACGAGAACGAGACTGCTATTCTATCGTGACGCCGAAACCCTGCGGGCCGGTGCGATGATGCTGGACGGAAAGATTCTAACTCTTTGGACGATTCGAGCTGCTGCCGCCTTGTACGCTGCATCGGCCATAGCGTGGCTAAGACGGAGCGACCGGAACGCGCGGCTCACATGGACCCTGGCCTGCTTCTTGTACCTGGCTCATGTCGCGTGCGCGTTTTCAATTTACCATCACTGGAGCCACTCTCAGGCGTATGAAGACACCGCGCGACGAACCGCGGGGTTGTTGGGCGCCGGTTGGGGAGGCGGGCTCTATTTCAATTACCTGTTCACGGCGGCGTGGATCGTAGATGTTATCTGGTGGTGGAGGGGGCTCGAGTCGTATCGGAGGCGCTCCCGATGGATACACACGAGCGTCCACACATTTTTCGCTTTCATGTTTTTCAATGCCACGGTTGTTTTTGCAAAAGGGCCCGTGCGGTGGCTGGGCTTAGTTGCATGCGTAGCACTCGGCTTCACCTGGTGGCGAAGCCGAGCATGGAAGAGAGCATGTTCCCTGGATTGACGCCAGTCGACCTATCGAGCCATTTCAAAGGCTGCGTGGTTGCGCCTAAGCCAAATCGAACTTTTCCTGGTGCATGAGCGGATCGCTTTTCACCAGCACGGTGCGGCCCAGGACCTGCTCCAGTTCCTGCAGGGTGTCGTTCTTATTTGACTTGAAAAGCTTGGCGACCTCGGGATGGACGCGCAGGGTGACATCGCCGGTTTCGAGCGTTCCGGCGACTTTTTGAGCCTCTTGCAGGATCTCGCCGACGACGGTTTGCACGCTTTTCACGTAGCCCGCGCCTTCGCAATACGGGCAGGGCGAGCAGAGAGTGCGCTCCAAGCTCTGCTTTACGCGTTTGCGCGTGATGGCGACTAAGCCGAAATCGTTGAACTGCAGAATTTTGTTGGGCGCGCGGTCGGCGCGCATGGCGTCTTCGAGCGCCTGCATGACCTTCTGCCGGTTCTTGCGCTCATCCATGTCGATGAAGTCGACCACGATAATGCCGCCCAGGTCGCGCAGGCGGATCTGGCGGACGATCTCCTTCACGGCATCGGTATTGGTCTTGACGATGGTGTCTTCCAGGCGATTCGACTTGCCGACATACTTGCCGGTGTTGATGTCGATGGCCACCAGCGCCTCGGTCTGGTTGATAACGATGTATCCGCCGGACTTCAGCCATACCTTGGGCCGCAAGGCTTTCTCAAGCTCCTGGGTGATGTTGAACTGATCGAAAATCGGCGCGGAACGCGTATAAAGCTTGACGCGGTTGACCAGGG
>DATLVQ010000494.1:0-2931 GCA_035577325.1 Bryobacteraceae bacterium
GAACATAAAATCTGGAAAGACATGATCAAGCGCTGCGAGAATCAAAACAATCGCGCCTATGTGGACTATGGCGGTCGCGGCATTACGGTATGTCCAGAATGGAGATCATCGTTTCAGGCATTCTATGAGCATATCGGACCACGGCCAGCTCCGGACCTAAGTGTTGACAGAATTGACAATGACCGAGGCTACGAGCCCGGCAATGTTCGTTGGGCTACCCGTACGGAACAGGCGAACAACAAACGGAAACGTCGTTGGCAAAGGAAGCCGAAAGATGTCAACGCGAGCTTGTGATCACCCAAACTTTATCGCACCATTCCAGGACCTCTCGACCTTGGCGAAGCACATCTGCACGGGCGAGTCCACGATCGAGAACTGGGTGAGGATGGGACTTTTTCCCGCACCGAAGAAGATCGGGGGCAAACGGCTATGGTCGTGGAAGGAAGTCGAGCGCTACCTTGCTCCCGGAGACGCCACCGCGTTACCTTCGAAGATTGATCTGGCGGAAAAAATTAGGCTGGCGACGCGGGCCGCTATGTCGGAGCGGCCTCAATGAAGATCATTCATGGATTTTACGGCAACCCCGAATACAAAGCTTGGTACGACATGAACAGGCGATGCTACGATCTGACGTGCCGAGACTATGAAAGATACGGGGGTCGCGGAATTACGGTGTGCGAACAGTGGAGAGTGGGCTTTCTCGGCGTTCTCGGCTTTCTCGCGTTCCTCTCACATATCGGAGAGCGTCCCTCTCCTAAACATTCGGTTGATCGGATTAATAATGAGAGAGGCTACGAACCCGGCAATGTTCGCTGGGCCACCGCGAAAGAGCAGGCCAACAATCGACGCCATCCAAAGCCTAATTTTCCGAATTCACTGAACCGAACAAAGCCCTGGTTAGCTTTAGGAATGTGCCGACGCACTTGGTATAGGAAGGGCAAGCCAAATGTCGCGCCCCAAGGTCACTAAAATCAAGTCGGGGAGTTTTGCTGCTGTGGTCCGCGCTTTCCTCATGTCGCCCAAGTTCGAAGCGCTCTCGCGCTCGACGCAAGTTCATTACCGCCACCTGCTCAATCTCGCCGAACGGTCTGACATCCTCGGCGCGATTCCTGTGGATGAAATGAGACCTGCACTCGTGCAGGCGTTTCTTGACGGCCTCGCCGATCGTCCCGCGCAACAAAAGTGCGCGCAGACTGCGATTAAATCCCTAGAGCGGTGGGCGCTGGTCCGCGATCTTCTCCCCCGCCAGATCACGCTCGGGACCGAAGCGCCCGGCGGCACCGGCGGCCATGTCCCTTGGACGGACGAACAGGTGGCACTCGCCGAGCAATACGTGCGCCCGCATCTCGCCCGAGTCATCACGCTCGCCGCCAATACCGGACAGCGCGGCTCCGATCTCGTGCGCATGCGCTGGACGGATATCGAGGAAGTGGAAGGCCGACCCGGCATCCAGGTGAAGCAGGTCAAGACCGGGCTCGAGCTATGGGTGCCGTTCACAGCCGCGCTGCAGGCGGCGATCGCCTCATGGGAGCGGCGGCCTGGCTTCATCCTGCTCAAGGAGGACGGACACCCGTTCACCCGCCAGCAGCTATCCGACCAATGGCTTCGCGAGCGCAACACCAAGCCCGCCTTGGCGCCGCTCAAGGAGGCCGGTCTCGTCATGCACGGGCTGCGGGGGACCGCCGTGGTGCGATTGCGCCGGGCCGGGGCGACCATCCCGCAGATCGGCGACATGGTGGGCATGTCGCCCCTGATGGTGACGCGGTATTGCCGGTATTCGATCCAGCGGGAGAACGCGCTGGCGGCTGTCTACAATCTGGACAAGGCGGCGATCGATCGAGCGCGCGATAAAAAACGTGGAGGCGAATGATGCCTTGCCAATGCGAAAGAGATGTCTATTGCGCGTGCCTGTCCGGGGCGTGCTGGTGCCTTCCCGGCGCATGTGAATGCTCGGCACGCGCCGAGGCCTGCGCCGCAAGAGCGAACGCGCTGGCGGCGGTGCATGTGCTGGATCGGACGGCGATGGAGAAGGAGAAGCGTAGGGGTGACAGCAAGTGAAAGCCAAGCCGAAGCCGCCTCCGCGCGACCCTTGCCGATGCAAGGCTTTCTGTATTGAGGATACGGAGCGGACCGGGCGCTATTGCAGGCTCAAGTTCACCGACCGGACGGCGATGGAGAAGGTACGCGAGAAGAAACGAGGTGGGGAATGAGCGAACGGTGGGTGACGGTTCCCGACTTCATGACGGCGATGGATATTTGCGAGCGCGGCTTTCAAGCATGGGCCGAAAAGGAACATAATCGGAAGTGGGTGCGACGCATCGACGGCACTCCCATCAAAAACGATTTGCTCGTCAACATCGCCCTAGCAATTATGAATCCGACGCTTCAGCCAAAATCTGAAGAACGCCCCGTAAACGAAATCGCCCCCGACCCCCCGGATTCGGTCACCTAACCCATTGGAAATTCAATGAACCGACGTATTGGAAATAGATCACGCGCAACACTCAACTATTTGAATCTATTAAAGGAATAGATTTGTGGCAAAACAGCAACTACCCAGATCGGCGCAAATAAGCCCAGAAGAGCGTCAGGCGTTCTGGAGATATTGCGTGCAGACCAAGAACGCCGCGCGTGAGCGTTCGCGCACGAAGAACGTCCCCTGCAATATCGACGATCACCTGATTGACCGGCTCCTCGTCGACCAGAATTGGCGATGCGCGGTAAGCGGAATTCCGCTCAAGGCCCCGAGGGGCTACCGGGACGGGTATCGCAAAGATCCATTCGGGCCGAGTCTCGATCGGATCGTGCCGGCGCTCGGCTACGTCGACGGCAACGTTCGGGTCGTCTGCAACATCGTCAATTCAGCGATGAGGTGGGGTCTCGAAAGCCTTCTAGAGCTTCTCAATGCCATGGTGCCGAAGTCAAAACGCG
>DATLVQ010000495.1:0-2498 GCA_035577325.1 Bryobacteraceae bacterium
GACCTCTGCGAGATCCCAGACAACGCAACGCGGTGAAAGAGCGAAGCGTTGCGGAAATTCACCGCGCTGCTCCATCTCGTAGATTGTGCTGTCCGCTAGCCCAACTTTCCCAACTCGGCGAAAAAAGTTAGCAATATCAACGTGGGCATAGCGAAAGTCTCCACTACACGACGTTGGCTGGGGCACGAACGGCTTTGCCCGGCGCGGTGATGCGCGGCGGGGGGTGTGGCGGAAGATCGAGTTTGAGTTGCCGGACCAGAATTTTCTGATCGGCTGTGAGTTCGGTGTGACGGCTGAGGATCAAGGTGCGGCCGTCGGTGGTCGGGAAATGCACGTCGAGCATTTGAATGGCGGCGAACTTGTCGAGCACGGCCCTGGGAGCGAGGCCGGGGGCCAGCGGCGTGAGCCGGGCGCGCAACGTGACGTGCAGACAATAGGCCAGGAAGGCGACGAAGATATGCGCCTCGACGCGTTGTTCGAGCTGATGGTAGATCGGACGCAGCTGCAGATCGTCCTTCATGGTCTTGAAGGCGGCCTCGATCTCGACGAGCTGGATGTAGAACCGCCATAGCTCGGCCGGGTCCTTGCCGCACAGATTGGTACGCAGCAGATAGCGGCCTTCGCGCCGCCGCACCTGTCGCAGCTTGGCGCGATCGAGTGTGAAGGTGAACGTGGCGCTGTGCTGCGCCACATCGACATCGACGAGGCGCCACGCCGCCCGTGCCCTGGCGCGCGCGGCACCGAGCTTCATGAGCAGCTCCTCGCGATCGAGCTCCATGGCGGCGATCTCTTTGAGGCGCCCCCATAGCCATTTGAGTTTGCGCCGGCGCATGGCGCGCTCCTTGTTGATGCGCGCATGGCTTTGCGCCAGCACGTAGAGCTCCTGATCCTGAGCGCTTGTCGAAGGATGCGGCAAGAGCTTCACGTCCACGCCCTCGCGCACGGTCTGCCAGGGCAGCGTGACGAGGTGCTTCTCCAGCTTGGACAGCCGCCCCTTGGGGGTGCCGACCAGATAGGAAACCGGCGGATCGGCCGCGCGCATCTCGGCCAGCACCTGCTCGGTTGGAATGCCGCGGTCCATCACCCAGATGCGGTTGGCCTTGCCGTATTGGGCTTCGATCTTGCGCAGCATGTCGCGCAACGTGGTGCAATCGGCGGTGTTGCCGGGCAGCACCTCGTAGCCGAGCGGAAAGCCGTCGGGCGTCACGATCAGCGCGATCACCACCTGCACGCAGTCGCTGCGCTTGTCGCGGCTGTAGCCATGGCGGCGCTTGTCCGTTTCATCGTCGGGCGGCGGCGACTCGAAATAGGTGCTGGTGAGGTCGTACAGCAGCACGTCGAACCTCGCCGCGAACAAATCCTGCCAGCGCGCCCGCAGATGCGAGAACAGCGCCGCCTTGTGGGGCAGCAATTTATCGAGGCAACGATACAGCGCATTCTTGGCGACCAGCGCATAGTCCTCGCCAAGCAAATCCGCCATCGCGCTACTCTCGAACCATTGCCGATGCAGCCGCCATTCGCTGCCGGGATCGATCAGCCGATAGCACACCAGCGTCTGCAGGATGTGTTGCCAATTGGTGCCCTCGCGCGAGTCCGGCAACAGCGGCGCAAAGAACCGATCCAGTTCCAACTGCTCGTAGAGATGACAGGCGAGCCAGCACGCCCCCCATTGGCGCGGGCGATGCAACTCCATCGCATCGAGCCGCACCTGCACGCCAAAACCTCTGGCATGGTCCGGCACCGCACGCTCGGCTGGAAACAGCGCAAGCTGTCGATGTCGCCCGCTCGCTTCGTCGAACGCTTCAATCTGGCGACACCACGCTTCGCGCTGGCCATCATTAATCTCGCCCAGGTACAAAATCGGACGCTGCACCACACGACCACCTGCACAGCGTCTGCTTTCGACAATGCTCCAGTAACGGTGCTCCTTGCCGTCCTTCCGTCGCCGTGCGAATCGCAAGTACATGGCCCGCGATTCTATGCACAAGCCAAAAGCCGAAAAGAGGGTAGGTCTTCACTACACGCGTTTCCGCCCCGTCGCCCCTTGAAAAGATTCAGCTTTTGCCGACAAAATTCCAAAATCCCGGCGCCAGTTGGGAAAGTTGGGTTAGCACTCTAAATATCAATCCGTCTATCCGATTTTCGCGCCGACAAAAGTGCCGATATCTATGAGCATTCTCCTTCTTTTTCAATCGGTTACCGAAATTGCGCCATTACCTCGTGAGGTCGATCATATGGACTTTCGGCCGTCCGGTACTGCGTGCAGTGTGCAGTACCGGCAAGATCGCTCTCTGATCTACCACGGGATGAATTACAAAAACCCGTTCGTGGCCGCGTGGGGCTGGTGTAGGATTTTAAGAATGAAAGGCGTGGCCGTTGTCTAACACGAAGCAAATCCTTGCGATGCTCCGCAGCCGCGCGGAAGGCGACGAAGAAGCCTTCTTCTCCATTGCGCTTCAGGTCGCAGCCGCCGAGGCGCGCCAAGGTCACCGGCAGAT
>DATLVQ010000496.1:0-12579 GCA_035577325.1 Bryobacteraceae bacterium
GTCACGGATCTTATCCGTCGCAATGTTCATGGTGTAGATGCGCGGCGCGTATTGTGACATCGAGGGGCGCGGCTCGGAGAGCGCCGTCTGCATCTTGTCGAGGATGAACAAACGCCCGCGGCGCGCCTGTTCGAGCGCCTCTTCCATGATCTTAGTGGTGATGTTGGGTACCTTGATGTCCATTTGCAGCGCCGTAATGCCATGACGCGTGCCCGCCACTTTGAAATCCATGTCGCCGTAATGGTCTTCGGCGCCGGCGATATCGGTGAGGATGGCGTACTTGTCGCCTTCCTTCACCAAGCCCATGGCCACGCCGCCAACGGCGGAAGCCACCGGCACGCCCGCATCCATCAACGCCAGGCTTGCGCCGCAAACCGATGCCATCGAGCTCGATCCGTTCGATTCCAGAATGTCGCTGACTACGCGCAGCGTATAGGGAAACGCCGTCTCGTCCGGAATCATGGGAGACAACGCGCGCTCGGCCAGCGCGCCGTGGCCGATTTCGCGGCGGCCCGGGCCGCGCATGAAGCCGACTTCGCCCACGCTGAACGGCGGGAAGTTGTAATGCAGCATGAAGCGCTTGGAAGCCTCGCCCGGTTCCAGCAGTTCGATGCGCTGCTCGTCGTCCTTGGTCCCGAGCGTCACCGTGACCAGCGCCTGCGTTTCGCCGCGCGTGAAAATGGCGGAGCCATGCGTGCGCGGCAGCACGCTGGTCTCGATGGTGATCGGCCGGATCTGATCAAACGCGCGGCCGTCCGGACGGCGCCGGTCGAAGAGCATCTGGTCGCGGAAAATGCGCTCCTTCAAGACATCGTAAAGCTTGGCGGCCTCGTCGCGCTGCTCTTCCGGCAGCGACTCGATCAGCTTCTTCTTGATGGCCGCGACTTTCGCATAGCTTTCGAGCTTAGGATACTTCTCCGTGTTCAGAGCATCGGTCAAATCCTTGCGCGCCTGATCTTCAATCGTCGTGAGAAGGTCCTTGTTGACGGCTGGGGGAGTAAAGGTTCTCTTCGGCTTCCCCGCCACCTTGACCATCTGCTGGATCAGGTTCGTGATCTTGCGGCAGCACTCGTGGCCATATTCGATGGCCTTGAGAACGTCCGCCTCGGAGACCTGCTGCGCGCCTGCCTCCACCATCACGATGCCGCCTTCGGTGCCCGCGACCATGATGTTGATCTTGGATTCGCGCGCTTCCGAGTATGTCGGGTTGGCGATGCAGCGTCCGTCCACCAGGCCGACGCGCACGCCGCCCAGGACGTGAGCAAACGGAATATCGGAGATGGCCAGCGCAGCGCCCGCGCCCACCACGGCCAGTGACGCCGGATCCTGCTCGGGATCGGCTGACAGCACCATGGCAATGATCTGCGTCTCGTTGGTATAGCCTTCTGGGAACAGCGGCCGGATCGGCCGGTCAATCAGGCGGCTGGTCAGGACTTCTTTTTCCGAGGGCCGTCCTTCACGTTTAATGAATCCGCCTGGAAACTTTCCGGCGGCATAAGTGTATTCACGGTAATCCACCGTGAGCGGGAAAAAGGCGGCGCCCGGCTTGGGTTCTTCGTTGGAGCATGCCGTTACCAGAACGGCGGAGTCTCCGGAGCGGACAACAACCGATCCGTGCGCTTGACGAGCGATCCTGCCCGTCTCCAGCGTAATTTTCTTACCGTCTAAATCTACTTCGAATGTGTGCATCAATAATCTCCAGGGCCGGGCATCAACCGCGGCCGGGTATCAGGTGTGAGAGGGAGCTGACAGGAAATGCGGAGGGCGGCGAATCGGTCTTGGGGCGAAACCCGGTCCACCCCCTTAACGAGCGCTCTCTAGTGGCGGATGGCGAGCTTCTGCAGAACGCTTTTGTAGCGTTCCGGGCTGGTATTTTTCAGATACGTTAGAAGCCGGCGCCGCTTTGCCACCATGATCAGCAATCCTCTGCGCGAGGAGTGGTCCTTTTTGTGCGCCTTGAAGTGGTCCTGGAGCTGGACAATTCGTCCGCTCAGGAGTGCAATTTGTACTTCCGGGGAACCCGTATCGGATTTGTGAGTCTGATTCTTAACAAGAATCTGCCGCTTTGCGTCTGTCGCCAATGCCATTCTAGAGCTTGCTGCTCCTTGTCTTCTCTTTATCTCGTTTTGATACGTCAACTAGGATAACATAACCTCGGTCGACATAGGTGAAGTTCATAACAGCCCGCCGGGACCCGATTTCAGCCCTCTGGACTGCCCGGCTCCGAGACACGTTATCTGTGAGATCTAGTACACCCTGAAACAGAACACCTGGTTCGATTCGCTGGGCGTGATCGAGTACTCACCGTTGTCCAGGGCCTGCTCCACATCGATCTTGTAAAGATTGTCGCCGACGCGCGTTACATTCGTGTGGATGGGCCGCGCTGTCTGCTTCTTCTTGCGCTGAAAGAGGATTTCGCGGCGGCCGTTCTTCGATTCCAGCTTGTAGATCTCGAGCTTGTCGGGAACCAGCTGCTCGGCGCGAAGCAGAAAAGTCGGGCTAGCCAGCGGTGTCGCGGCGGATGAAGTCGGACCGTCGATGACATAAAGGATCTCGTCCTTGCGAGTCTCCTGCTTGGCTTCGCCGGCCTCGGTTGCAACCAGATTATCGGCGTGGATGAGATACGGGAGGTCCGGCTTCTCCGGCTGCGGGCCGTTATATTTCTGGCCGAACAAGGCAGCGGCGCACAGAATCGCGAGAGTCAGTCGTCCAGGCATTTGCTTCTGATTTTATCTGGTTGCGAGCCACGGCTCCAGTGCCGGGCTGGTGAAATCGCGGATCTCCAGGTCGACGCCGGGCATCGCGTCATGCGTCGTACCAACCCCCACCACCGCCATCCCCGCGGCCCGCGCCGCCTCAATGCCGGTGAACGAATCCTCGAACACCACGCAATTTTCGGGCGGCGCACCCAGCAGTTCGGCGGTTTTGAGGTAAATATCGGGGTGCGGTTTCGGCCGCGCCACCTGATGCCCATCCACCACCGCCCGAAAGTACGGACGCAGCCGGGCGTTATCCAGAAGAAACTCGACATTCTCCGGCTCGGCATTGGTAGCGATGCCGAGAGGCTGATGGCGGTGCCGTTCCAGAAACTCGCGCAGGCCGGGCACCAGCGCATCGTTCAGCACCGGCCCGATGGTCTCGCGAAAGAGGCGCTCCTTGGCCGCGCCATGGGCGCGGACTTGGTCGAGAGTCAGATGATCGCCGAAGAAATCGCGGACAATGTCGTCGTTGCGCCGGCCGTACATCCGCTGCTGCATGGCCTCGTCCGTCTCGATGCCAAATCGCCGGTTGTATGCCGCCCAAACCTCGCGATGCACCGGATTGGAATCGATGATTACACCGTCCATATCGAAAATCAGCGCCGGTTCACGCGCCAAGCTCGCCTTCCATCCAATTCAGGTAATTGGCCGCTCCCTCAACCACGGGCAGCGCGATGGCTTCCGGCACTTCATACGAATGCAGTTTTTCCAAGACCGCGCGCAACGCTTCGAAGCGGCCTCGCGACGATTTGATCACCAGTAGCCATTCGGGCGAGTTTTCGATCTTGCCTTTCCACCGGTAGAAGCTGCGGACGCCCGTCACCACGTTCACGCACGCGGCCAGCCGCTCCTCCACGAGCTTCCGCGCGATCGCCTCCGCTTCAGCCGCGCTCGAAGCGGTGCTGAACACCACAATTTTGTCCGTCATATCGATTTTCGTGCCGAAGAATCTTCATCCGATGGTACTATTTATTTTTTGGGTGATTTTTCTTGCGATCTTCGGTAGCAAAACTGGGTTATGCGGTCGCGGTTCTGGTAGCTGCCAGCTATGCGTTCGTAACTTTGCACGGCGGAATACCGGCATTAATTCAGAAGCAGAGCGAGATCCGCACGCTCGAAAAGCAGAACGCCGATCTGGCGCGTGAAATTGAGTTCCGCCGCGAGCGTATCCAGCGCCTGCGCGAGGATGAATCGGAGCAGGAACTCGAGATCCGGCAGCGGCTCAAACTGGTCCGCCCGGGCGAGAAGGTTTTCATCCTGCAGGACCCGGTGGCACAGAAGAACACCGCCGCCAGGCCGTAGCTCACCCTGATCAATACGCCAACAGCTGACGCGGCACCTGTGTGCAAACCGTGGGGGCGAAGCGGTCAAGCCATCGCCACGACCTTGCTATACTAGCCTCTCGTCAGGGCGTCGCCGCTGTTGTTACATCGCTGACCGTTTTCCACCGAGTGATTACGCGCAGTCACAGTCATCGTCCAGAAATGATCCTTCTGCTCTGCTTCCTGGCCTTTTCTCTTTGCGCGAGCGCGCAAACCGCGCCGGCGCGCACCGATTCCATCGTGGTCACCGGAACCTGGGAGCCATTGGCGTTGGATGAACTGGACCGTTCAGTAACCGTGCTGCCCATTCGCTCCGAAGAACTGCTGCTCAATAGCTGGATGGATGCGCTGCGGCTCGACCCTTCCATCGATCTGCGCGAGCGCGCGCCCAACGGCGTGCAGACCGACATTTCGATACGCGGCGCGAACTTCGGACAAACGCTGATCCTGCTTAACGGCATCCGCATCAACGACGCGCAATCGGGGCATCACAATCTCGACTTGCCGATTCCGCCCGCCGGTATTGCGCGCGTTGAAGTGCTGCGCGGGTCGGGTTCCACGCTTTACGGATCGGACGCGGTCGGGGGCGTCATCAACGTGATCACCGATCCGCCCGAGTCCTCGTCATTCAGCCTCCGGACGGCGGCGGGTAATTTCGGCGTCAACCAGGAGCGCGGCGCGCTCTCGCTCGTGGACGGCAGTGTGGCCGAACAGCTGACATTTTCGCGCGATTTTTCGAGCGGCTTTCGCCCGGACCGCGACTATCGCAACCTGGCGCTGGCATCGTCCACGCACTGGCTGTCACCACTGGGTGCGAGCGATGTCACGCTGGCCTACGACGACCGCCCGTTCGGCGCCGACCAGTTCTACGGCAATTTCAACTCGTGGGAAGACACCAAGACCTGGTTCGGCTCCTTGCGGCAGGCCATCGGGGAGAAGACGGAAGCCTCGTTCGCCTTTCGCCGCCACAGCGATCTGTTCGTGCTGTTCCGCGACCAGCCGGAGATTTTCACCAACCATCACTACGTGGACAGTTACGTGGCCACGCTTCGCCGCAACGATAAACTCGCGCGCAATGTGAGCCTGCACTATGGCGGCGAGTTCTATCGCGACACCATCGTGAGTAATAATCTCGGCAATCACCAGCGCAATTACGGCGCCGGGTACGCGTCCATCGACGTGCGCGCGCTGCGGCGCTTTTCGTTTTCCGCCGGCGTGCGTGAAAACTTTTACGGGTCGCTAGGCGTCGAGACTTCTCCCAACGCAAGCGCCGGAGTGTGGCTTACATCACGCCTGAAGCTGCGCGGGAGCGTGAGCCACGCGTTCCGCCTGCCGACTTACACCGATCTTTACTATCACGATCCCGCCAACGTCGGCAGTCCGAATCTGCGGCCGGAGCGCGCGTGGAGTTATGAAACGGGCCTGCAGTGGAACCCCGCCGCACGCCTGCGGGCCGACGTCGCGATCTTCCACCGCCGCGAGCGCGACGGCATCGACTTCGTGCGCCGTTCGGCAGGCGATATCTTCCGCGCCACTAATGTCGACCGTTTGCAATTCACCGGCGTGGAAACGGCAGTCGACGCGCGGCTCTCAGCATCGCAGAACGTAGCGGTGCGCTACACCGCGATCCATGGCGCGCAGGCGGCGTTCGTCGATCTGACCTCGAAGTACGTGTTCAACTATCCTTCACAAAACGCCGTGGCCGAGTGGCGCGGCAATTTCAGGCATGGCGCCCTGGCGCGAACGCGTGTCGGCGTTCTCAACCGCCGCGCGCGCGATCCCTATGCGCTCTGGGATATTTATGGCGCGTGGGGCGAACATGCCATCCGCCCATTTCTGCAGCTCACCAACATCACGGCGACGCAGTACGAGGAAATTCCGGGCGTGGTCATGCCGGGCCGTGCCATTTTGGGCGGCATCGAGTGGTCGATCGGCTGGAAGTAGCGGTCAGCCCTTGTAATACCAGTCGAGCAGGCGCACGTCGATCCCAGAACCCGCCAGCGCTTTTTGGAACACACTCAGATCTGAGCCGCGGTAGTGGTACGGGTAAACGATCTTGGGATGGAACGCGCGCACGGCCTCGGCGGCTTCATCGGGCGGCATAGTGTACGGCAGGTTCATGCACACGAACGCCACATCGATATTTTTCAGAGAGCGCATTTCAGGAATGCCTTCGGTGTCGCCGGAAAAGTAGAACCGCTTGCCGCCGTACGCGACGACGTAGCCATTGCCGCGGCCTTTATCGTGGAAGAGTTTTCCGGCTTCGGGCCCGCGCTTGAGGTTGTACATGGGCACCGCCTCAATGGTGAACGGGCCCGCCGTTTTCGTTTCGCCGTTGCGGATCACGGTGGCGTTCTTGACGGTCTCGGCCACCGCTGCCGGCGCCAGGATCATACTTCCGGGTTTCGCTTCTTTGGACACCATTTTCGGGTCCATATGATCGCCGTGAATGTCGGTGATCAGGATCAGATCGGCCGGTGGCAGCCCGTCATAATTCCCATTGCTCCAAGGATCGAGATGGATCACCTGGCCGCCCGCTTCGATCATGAGACTGGCGTGCTGCACGGGCGTGATCTTCACGGACCCCGCCGTGGTCTCAAATTCCTGTACCGGCCGCTTTATTTGAGCGAACGATGCCACGGCCACAAGCAACAATCCAGCAAGCATTTTCATAGCAGGTGATTTTATCGCAGACCCGCCCGGTCGCGCTGTTCTCACGCAGGATGCTATAGAGAGGGCAAGCGAACGCGGGCGCAGCCAGCAGAGCGGCTGATTCGTAATTTCTTTTCCCGGGTTGAGGAAGAGAAAATGCCTCTCAGTCATACCTTTCCCAGTTGTGTTCCGGGATGTGAGCAGAGGCGGTCTCGAGACCCTGCGTTCGCAAGGCCCGCCGTGCCGGCGTCTGTTCATCAGAATGCTACTCAGGTTTTGCTTCGAGCAACAGGTTCTTGTCGAATTTGACTTCCAACGTCGCGATGGGCCCGCGAACTGTACCGAGATCCTTGCCCTCCACGTAGTCGGTGATGCGGTAAGCGCGTTCGGAGAGGCCGCGCAATGTGATTTTGCCATTCCACCGCGGCGCATAGAACGCGTAATACATGCTGCCATCTTTGCGAATCGCATGCGCCTCGGGCCGGTCGAAACCGATGTCATATAACCCGCCTAGATATTCTCCGCGTGGGAGCATTTTCTCTTTGTAAACGCGAAGCCACTTCGCAAACGCCTGTTCGCGCACGGGCGTAAGATCGTTTCGCTTCCTTTCGGCCGAGCCCTCCGGCCATGTGAAGTTCGTGCCTACCACGCCGCCGACTCCGACCGTAGAAGCAAAATCGTCTTTGGTCATATCGACGTGGTCGCCGAAGTAGGCCACGGCATCCCCTTGGAGAGCTTTCAGCGTCTTGCCTTTGGTGCGTACCTGCCAGGCTGAGGTGGGATCGGACGCCACCGACATGTTCAGAAACGGCAGAGTAAAAAAGGAGTAAGCAGTTCCGCATGGGCAGAATTCGACCAGAGCATCGGGCTTGATTTCGCGGGCAGTGTCGTAGAGAGCCTGGAAAAACTTCGGCATCCCCTCTACGGATTCTTCAGGCCTGGCGTGCTTGTGCGCCGGGTTATAGCAGGGAGGCGCGCCATTCATGTGCTGGCCGTCCAGCTTGAGGCCGTCGAAGCCCCAGTCCTTGATGGCTTTCACCACGATCGCTTTGTGGTATTCGACGACCGCAGGATCCGCGGGGCAAAGATACCAAGAGTTCCAGTAGGAAATTTTCTGCTTGCTGCCGTCGGCATTGAGCAGCAGCCAGTCCGGATGATTCTTGACGAGTTCAGTCCCCGGGTCGGCGGCCAGCGGCGCCCACCACAACTGCGCCTTGAAACCGTCGGCGTGAATCTTGTCCACCAGTGCCCGCATATCCGCATCGCCATTCGGGAACTTCTGCGGCTGCAGGAACCAGTCGCCCTGAGCGGTCTGCCAGCCATCGTCCAATGTGACCCAGGTGAAGCCGAGTTTCTTTACGATGGGCAACGCATTGTAAATCTGGCTCGGCTTGATCTTCCGGCCGTAGCCCCAGGCGCACCAGATGGGAGCGAAAGCGCTCTCGGGCGCGGCGTCGAACCGCACTCCCTGCGCGACCATCACGTCACGATAGTCGCGCAGAGCCCGAAAGTAGTCGCCTTGATGGATGGCGGCGAAGGTGCGAAAAGTCTTCAGGGTGGCGCGGGGTTTGAGCACTTGCTCGTGTTTGAATTCAACCGCCACAGTTGCCTGGTCGGGCCCTTGCGCCGACACCGGCAGCGAGATCAGCTTCGGAGCCATTTCAACATGGCCCACCGCAATGCCCACGTCGCGACACCATACATCGACCACAGGCGTTCCGCCGCCATAGTCGGGCGCATTCATGCCGAGAAAATTTTCCTGTTTGAAACCCGGCTTCAACGGCAGCACCCAGTCCGGCCGCTTCTCGTAAGAGCCGCTCTGATATGACCAGAACGCCGGCTGCGCGGCCGCGGCGGAAGCGTTGATGGAGTAATGCTGATTGATCCAACCGCTCACCGGCAGATCGGAGGTTCCCGTGTTGGTGTATTCCACGTCGAAGAATGCCATGCGCGGAAACCGGTCATACACGGTAACGGCCACCGTCTTCCGTAGCGAAGCAGCGGCGCCGGTAATTGTGGTCCGTAAGCCGGCCCCCAAGCGGTCGTGAATCGGCTCGTGAGTCTGCTCTTGCACGGAGAAGTCTCGGATTTCGTTGCCGGATACGCGAATGGTTTCCGAGGGCGTGAAGTCGCCAACCGCGCGTTCCTGCCCTCCCAGCACGGCAATCACCCGGCTGTGCATCGTGTCGTCGAACTCAATACGGATGTCCTTGCCTTCGACGCGGACAACCCTCGCCGCAAAGCTGGGGGCGCTCATCAGAGCGAGCAAGGCGATTATTGGCTTATAGGGTGTGTTCATCGACTCCGTCTCACGATCTCTGGGCTGGGAGAAGTTCAGCCTATTCAAAGAGTGAATCAATGTCAATTACGGTTTCTTGCTGTTTCCTGGCCGACCGTAACTCAGCCGCCAATTGATCAACCGTAGATCATTACATTTGTTACGTTTTCACTTCTGGGAGAAACGGCAAGGTCTCGGTCTTTCTCGCTATTTTAAAGGGGCACGCCAGCGGCGCCCCGTCCGGATGCAGCCAGACGCCTCATCAACGGAGCTGAATCTGTTCTAATGTGGAGCCTGCACGGGTTCCCCGATAACCTTGGCCCATTGGTTCGCAATGTTCCTATCTCTGGCAACGCCCTCGCCGTTGCGAAACAGATTCCAGGTGTGTCTGGCGGCAAGGAGGTCTCCGCCTTCCGAGGCTTTGATCCACCACTTGCCGGCCTCGGCGTAGTTCTGCTGAACTCCCTTGCCGTTGGCATACGCCATGGCTACAGCGGCTTCGGCCGGCACGTAGCCTTGCGCGGCGGCCTGCAACATATAGCGGAACGCCGAGGCGGGATCGGTACTCACAGATTGGCCCCCCATGCAGAAATGACGCACCGGGTCCTGGGCGCCGGTGCCGTGATTGCAGACGTCATAGTCTTTCAATGCACCTCGTTCCTCCGCGGTAATGCCCGACAGCCACATCTCCCAACCCTCCGGCGGAGCTTTCGTTCGCTCGTCGCCGTGTCCACTTGTTTGATACAGAGGAGCCAGGATGCCGGCGGCCGTCGCGCGCAAAGGTTCCTCCTTATCCAGGAGCAGTGATATTAGCGCCTGGAACATGGATGGATCCTCACGAACGCCCTTCACCTGGAACCGTACTGCGTATCCGATGGCGTCGGCAGCGTCGAGACGATCGAGTGCATCCGCATTTTGATCGGTTGCCAGACGGATCAGCGCCTGCGTGGCCGACAAGTAGCGCCAGTCGGCATACATCGCAAGAGCGCGGATCGCCGTCCGGCGAACTCTGATTGAGGGATCGGAGAGCCTTCCGGCAAGTGCCACGGTTGTGGCTTCACTGAAAATCGCATGACGGCAAGTCTCGGCAGCCGCAGCCCGCACGTTGGCGTCGGTGGAATCCAACAGCCTTTGCACAACGGCGCCTGCGGGCGCGCCGCCGACAAGAGCGAGCCTAGGATAGTAGCCGTCAACTGGAGCCGGTAGCGCCCCCCGGAAGTCCTGGAGCAGACCCATTTCCTCCGGCGATAGCGGAAGGTTCTTGTTCCGCAGGCTGGTCGCCCATGCAATCGCATTGTCGTTGCTTGGCGGATGGTAGGTGCGATCCCCCAGTTCGTCGAATTCGCGATAGATGATGTGATAGCCTTTGGCCTTCAGACGAATGTGGGCATCGCGAACGCAGGCAAGATGATGGTCCAGGTCCCTGCGGCCCAGTGTCAAGTAAATCTCCGGAGCGCTATTCACAAAGTCGAGCGGCTCTTTCAGCTCGGAAGGCATCAGCCAGGCGCCCCAGCTATACATAATGGCGGCGGTGACGATGTTGGGATGCGTCATCGTAAACTCGGCCGAGATCTTTGCGCCCTCGCCCTTGCCGTACATATACACGCGGCGCGGATTGATCGGATATGTCTTCTTCGCCCAGGCGATCAGTCTCTCCAACGGTTCATGATCCTGCGGTCCGAACTTCCGGCCCTGAGGTGCGGCGGCGAGCAGAATATAGTGATCGAGGATTCCCTGGCGCCATAAGGATTGGCGCACTGGAAATAGATCGTTTCCAGTCGGCGTGTCATGCTCCTGGAAGCACAGAATCAGGCCGACGTGCTGAGCGGGATCCGCGGAACCGGCAGGCGCGATTCCGTCCGGGACTTCGATCACATATTTGACGATCGTCTTTCCCGACTCGTCCTTCAGCTCCTTCTCGATGGTGGCGCACAGGGGGGTGATGAAGTAACTTACTACTATCGCCAGAGTGATGAGCCGGCCGAAGGGCGACGAAAATCGAAGGGCCGTGGCGACGCGTGTTGACGAGCAGATCACTACGTTCTCCCAGTGATCTGCGTATCATACACCACGCAGCTGGAGCCTTTCGGCGCGCTACGGTATACTGGAAAGCACGTTGTACTAATCGCACGCCCCTGTGGGCCTGTGGCGCAGTTGGGAGCGCGCTTCCATGGCATGGAAGAGGTCGTGAGTTCGAATCTCACCAGGTCCACCAAACCCTTCAAGCACTTACGCGGCTCCCCCGTTGTTTGACCTCTCCGAAATCCCGCACAATTCCCGCATTTCAATCGCTCAACCGGTCTTCCGGAGGAGCCTCAACTGCACTCCGTTCTTCACAAAACCGATGCACAGACATGCCACTGCGCTCTTGCTCGGCGATCCGTTCGCGCCAATACTCGCTTCTCGCCCCGATCTTCTTTCCCCTGCTGGCTCTTGTCATGGCACCACTATGCGACTTACCAGACGACTTTGGAAGAGGGGTTTATCAGACGCTTACGATGGCGAACATTTTGGGAGCTTGTCAACCCCCTGCCCCTTGTTTACCGGTAAAGTACTTCCGCATGCTATTTGCTAGAGTCTCAACATTGGGTTCCAGGAACATAGACCGGTGATCACCGGGGACCTCATGAACAGCAAATTCGCCGGTAACAACATGTCGCCACCCCCGACTAAAGTCCCAGGCATTGCCAGGTGGTCGCTCAGCAGCCTTGAAAAAAACCAACCGGCCCATGTATGGGGCCGGTCGGTAAGAGCGTAATGCGAGATGGACGAGCTGATCCGGATCTTCCGCGGGATGGCGTGCCAGGCGTACCCGGCTTCTATATTGGATTTGCCTAGCGGCCCGGCTGATTTTTCGATGGAGCTCCTTCATCTTTTCGGCCACATACTGCGGCACCTTCTGGGGCTTCAACCGCAACAGCTCCTCAGCATGAAATCTTAGCTTCCTGGCCCGTGCTTCCAACCAATCTTCCTTCAGTGCGCTTTGTTGAAAAATGGGATTTTGCGTATCGAACAGAACGAGCAAAGGTACGTCATGGCCCTTGTCCATGAGCTGCTGCGCGGTCTCATACGCAAGGACTCCCGAGTCACTCCAGCCGCCGAGGTAGTATGGACCCTCGTTCTGATAATTGAGGATGGCGTTGACAAGGTAACCTACGATTTGTTCGAGCCGATAGGGTGCTGACATTTGCTTTAGCTCTGGCAGCAGGGACGGCATCAAGCTCAGAAATGGATGGTCAGTCCCAAGACGGAGCGCTAGGGGCCGGAATAGAGGGCCAGCCCCGACACAGAAAAACGGGGGCAGGGACCCTTCAGGCTGTACCGGTATTACTTGAGGCGTGGAAAGAGCCTGCCCCTCGAGAAGGACTGCGAATTGCTGAATCGTGGGAGCTTGGAACAGAGTGCTTATCGATAGCTGCTTTCCGAACGACTGCTCAATTCTTGCCAGAAATTTCGCCGCCGAAAGGGAGTCGGCGCCTAAGTCAAAAACATTGTCGGTCACACTGACGGGATCGACACCTAAGAGTTCTGCCCAAATCGTCACTAGCGTGGATTCGACAGCGTTTCG
>DATLVQ010000497.1:0-4373 GCA_035577325.1 Bryobacteraceae bacterium
TTACGATCTGAACGGCCAACCCGTCGAGGAGGCCTTCTTTGGCGTTTACTACCGTGGAACGGTAGGTTCTCAGGCGCTGCAGGTAGGTCACGTGGGAATGGCCGCAAATCAGTTTCAACAGACCGACTGGGGATTTGATGGCCTGCAAAGCTTCCGCGCCCCCGCCGGCACGCTCGACAAGCGCATGCCAATCTTTTGTTTGATGGCCAAGTCTGTCCAGTATGACGCGAAATGGATCGCGCGCCAAAAGGCAATCGACGCCGCGTTGGTACAAATTTTCAACCAGAAGCTGCAGCAAGGCTACGATCAGATGCGTGCGGCTCAAGCCCTCTCCGATCAGACGATGAGAGATCAGGCGCAATTCCTGGGAAGCGTCGAACGTCAGGAGCAGGCCATGCGCTCGAGCGGCGGATCGTCGGGAGGCGACGGTTTTCTGCGGGATGAGGGCGGGCGCAGTTCCTCCGACAGGGTTAGCGATCTCATCCGCGGCGTCGACACACTCAATGATCCCAGCACTGGAGGTACGAAGCAGCTCTCCAATCTGGGCCAGTATCACTTCACCGACGGCTTCGGCAATTACCGCACCTCCGACGATCCCAATTACACCCCGGAACAGGCGGGTGAAGTGGGAAGCTGGACTCCGATGATGGCAGCGCCGTAGTTACGCAGACAGCGCGGGTTTGAAGCCTTCAAGACCGGCAGGCTTGGTCCACTCACACCTGCTTCATAGCTTCGGCTTCGATGGCCCTCGCGATCCTCACCGCAATCATCGCGATATCGGCGATCCTTTCGTCTTCCATCCCGCCGAACTTGCCGTACCGACTGGCCGCCATCGCGCTCGCGATACTGGAGGCTGCTTGGATGAGTTGAGATGTTTCCATGATGAATTCCCTACTGCGATTGTAACTTTAGAGTGCTCGTAATTCCGCGGCCCGATGTCGTAATCCACTTGTCGCATGCGTTCCAACAGCCTCCGAAGGGGAGATCGTATATCACGACCCTCTCCGGTCTGTGGCCAGCGTCCGCTTCCAGGTATCAGACCCGCGAATCGCTCGAAAGTTAGGTCGCGGACCACGCCTGTCGCCGATTGACGCCGCATAAACAAGAGAGATTGATCCGATGGCACTTGTGCGCTCCTTGCAATTCGGATGGGTTCCATAACTGTCGCCCTAAGCTTACCGCACGCGGCGGATGGCCGCTTCAAGGCGATGACTTCGTGATCGCCTTTTAGTGCTTTACTGCGAGGTAGTCGTTCATCAAATCTGCAAGCGGCTCTGGATAGTCGAAAAAGGCCAAGTCGAGTGGGTTCAACGCATCGGCGACATCGTCGAAGTCCGACAGGGATTCTTGATGTTGTCGCGCGTCGGCTGGGTACCCTTCTGGAAAACCAATTGCTACAGCTCGTTCAAGTAGAGCGTGGGTAACGACGGCTCCAATTGCAGACAGCGCCTCCAGTGTTTCCCGCACATATTCACCCGACGAATTTAGAAAAAACTGATGGAATCCACCATTATTAACTTCGGCCTCTAGTCGATGAATGCAGTACGCGGTTTGCACTTTAGGTGCTGCGGCGTCGAATTCCTTCTTGCTGTTGAACAATAGTTCGTCAAACGCTTCCGGGTATTGCATCCGATGAATATATCTCATGCGCGCGGCGAAGGGCCGCTTCCCGGCATTCTGTTGCGAACTACCACCGTCCGGAGTTGGGCCAACTCCGGTCGGCGGCACGCCGAAACTGCGATCCGGTTAGCCGACGTTCGAGACTACAATATCGCTATGAGCAGTCCATACAAGCGCTTAACCTTCGGGATTTGCATCATCATCCTAGGCACCGGCGCATTTGTGAGGGCGGGTGCATCCCGCTCAATGCATTGGACGAAGATTCCAAGCGTTACAGTCATCTCCGCGGCAGGGGATTCACGAATAGAAGCAGTTCGAGAGGCAATTGCGTTCTGGAATCGTACCTTCGCGGGTTTGGGGACACCGTTTCGGCTTGGCGAACCTGCCTTTGTTACCGGCACCATTCCCGACGGCGACATTCAATCGCTTGGCAACCAAGTCCTCAACAATACTCGCAGGCCAACGATCCCCGAAAGCCTGGAGCGAGTGCCAGGGGATTTGCTGATCATCCTATCTGACGCTCAGTTCATCTCGTACACAGCTTATCGAGGCGACCGAGTCATCGTTGCGATCAAGAACGGCGGCAAACCACCATTGACACTACCAAACGTCCTTCAGAATGTTATCGCGCACGAACTCGGTCATGCTGTGGGGCTCGACCACAACCAGGATCCAGCGTTACTGATGTGTGGACGTCCAGCCGCTTGCCGGCCAGATGCTTTTGAAGCGCCGTCACCCAGATTTTTTCCGCTCTCAAACGGAGAACGCAACCGCCTACTCACGCTTTACACTAGGAAATGGGAGGGCCAATCGCGCAACTAAGAGGCAGCGCGAGTGCGCAGCCGGCCCTCGTAATCGCGCTTTCCGAGCGGTACACCCCGCGTGCGCAGAATGTCGTATGCGGTGACGGCGTGGAAATAGAAGTTGGGCAGCGAGAACGAAAGGATGAGGTTCTCCGACGTGAAGGCTAGCCTCCGCGGGCCGATCTGAAGGTCTAGGTCCTTGCCCGCCCAGCTGTTGACCTCCTCGGGGGTGAACCCCTTCAATGCAGTTTCCGCCTTGCCGATCATGGCCCGCAGGTCGGCGAAAGGAACCGGTCCGATCAGTGCGGGCGGGGCGAACACGCCGGTCTTCACGGCCTCCAGCCCCCACACTGAATGATGCCATGCTGCTTCGATCTGGAAATGGAAGGGCGCCATATCGTCGAAGAGCCGGGCGTGCACGAAGTCGTCCGGGTCTGCGCGGGTCTCGGAGCAGTACGTGACCGCGCGTTCGAGGAAACCCCCGACGGCCTTTACGGTCTGCAGGAAGGTCGGCACGCTGAGGTCGTAGAGTGATGTCGCCATCGGCTTCCCCTTGGTTTAAACCGGCCTTCATTAGGGCCGGGCGATCCCTGCGCTGTCGCGGAGGACAGGCACAATATACCCGACACCGCCGATCCGGCTGTGCCCGCGCCGCCTCCGATCTCGATTCCTAATGGAACCCCTGTAAAATTAGATCCAGCGCATCCGGTAATTGTTCGCTATCAGTACTACCCGGCGGCGTCGAAGCAGCATCATGAACAGGGGCTCGTGCATGGTCAAACTTACTATTGGCACCGATGGATTAGTGCGCAATGCCGAGCTCACAATTTCATCGGGCTCGAATGAGTACTCTCGGGGTACTGCGGACAGCAATCTGGCGCTAAGTCATCGGTAATGATATACTTTTATCCATATGTATATCTAGGAGTGCACGATGCAAGTTTCGAAATGGGGCAACAGCCTGGCGATTCGACTTCCTGCGTCAGTGGTCGATGCCCTTGGACTGAAAGAGGGTGATCAGATCGAAATTCAGATTGCCGCCAAAAACGCGTTCGCCGTAGCCAAGGCGCCCGGCACTCGCGAGCTATTGGCGCGGCTGCGCAAGTTCCGCGGAAGGTTGCCAGCGACGTTCAAGTTCGATCGTCTCGAAGCGAATGAGCGGCGCTGATACATTTTTTGACACCAGTGTATTGCTGTACCTGCTTTCGGACGACACCGACAAGGCAGATAGGATCGAGACTCTGCTATCGGCCCGGGGCATAGTAGGCGTTCAGGTACTGAACGAGTTTGCGGTTGTTGCCCTGCGGAAGCTTAAAATGCCCCTTAACGAAGTTCGCGAGATTCTCGATACGATCCGGGCTGTCTGCGCTGTCGAACCACTCACTATCGAAACGCACGATAGAGGTCTGGCAGTGTGCGAGCGCTATAGATTTTCGCTCTATGACTCCATGCTTGTCGCCGCCGCGTTGATTTCAGGCGCTACGATACTCTACTCCGAGGACCTAAAGCACGGGCAGGTCATCGATAATCAGTTGCGGGTTACCAATCCGTTCTGAGCCCGCCGCCTGATCGTCGACTCTTGACCCGTTGGAGACGAACACGGGTGGCAGCTATGGGGCAACCGATTTCGGACGCCATCTGGTGCCCCAAGGAAAGCGGAGAGCGCAGCTCAAGTGAAGATCAGAATTTCCATACGATTCCAATCGTTAACAAACTTGGATTGCCCCCAGCCGCGTTGAATCGCTCATATTCACCACGAACCGCAAGAGATCCAATGTTGAATTGTGCGCCCGCGCCACCGGCGAAACCCACGTTCTCACGACTTTCAGGTGGTGGATCGACGATCAATGTCGGACAAGGCTGGCCCCCAGAACACAAGGTATGGGTTGTCGCCTTGCTGTCAATGCGTGCCAATCCAGCTTTTATGAAAATATCGACAAGGGGAACGGG
>DATLVQ010000498.1:0-5088 GCA_035577325.1 Bryobacteraceae bacterium
TTACTGTCGCGTCCCGAGGTGGACCCGAAACGCGTGGCCTGTACTGGTAACTCCGGCGGCGGGACGCACACAGCGTACTTGTCCGCGCTCGACGATCGCATCCAGGTCGCCGCGCCGAGTTGTTACATCAGTTCGTGGCGCCAGATGTTGGCCACCATTGGGCCGCAGGACGCCGAGCAGGTATTTCCATACTGGCTGCGCGAGGGCCTCGATTATCCGGATTTCATCTATGCGTTCGCTCCCAAGCCGTACCGGATTCTTTCGGCCATTCGCGATTTCTTCCCCATCGGTGGCGCCCGCCAGGCTTTTGAGGAGGCCAGCCGCGTCTATGCAAAGATTGGCGCCGCCGACAAGCTCTCCATGTTTGAAGCCGACGATGGCCACGGTTACACGCACCCGCGCCGCATGGCGGGTTATGAATGGTTCGCGCGCTGGCTCAAAGGGGAAGAAGATAAGCGGCCCGAGCCCGAAATCCCACTCGCTACGTTTCAGGACCTGCAATGTACTCCAACCGGGCAGGTCGTGGATCTGCCCGACGCGGAGACGGTCTTCTCGCTCAATCGTAAACGCGCGCGCCAGATCAAGCGTCCGCAGCTTTCGCCGGATGAATTGCGCAATCGCGTTCGCGAACTGACCGGATTCTCAGCCGCCTCGGGAGCCGTAACGCTGCATCCATACGGCATTCTTCCGCGCGACGGTTACCACATCGAAAAGCTGGTGTACGAGAGCGAGCCGGGCATCCAGGTGCCCGCCCTGCTGTTCGTGCCAGACACCGGTGGCGCATCGAAGAAACCCGCTCTCATCTACCTGAACGGCCGTGGAAAAGCCGCCGGTGTGACTGAAGACGTGGAACCGATCGTCAAATCCGGATTTGCCGTCCTCTCGCTCGATGCCCGTGGGCTGGGCGAAACCCGCGCCAGCACCGAACACAACGCCACGGATTTCGACCGTTACTTCGGCGACTTCGACAACGCCATGACCGCCATCCTGATCGGCAAGACCATGCCCGGGATGCGCGCCCAGGACATCACGCGCGGCATCGATCTGCTGGCTGCGCGCTCCGATGTGGACAGTACGAACATCTTCGGCTTCGGCAAGGATGCCGGCGCGGTCCCCATGCTCTATGCCGCGTTACTCGACAACCGCATTCGCCGCGTGGCGCTCGAAGGCATGCTTGTCTCGTATGACTCTGTCGTGAGTCATCGGATTCAGCGCCAGATCTTCGAGCAGGTGGTCCCATCGGCGCTCAAGTATTTCGATTTTCCCGATCTCATCGCGGCGTTGGCTCCGCGCCCCGTATGGCTGGTGAATACGGTCAACGGTCTGGACCACCCGGCTCCGGCCAGCGAGGTTAATGATGCTTACGTTCCTGCCGCGCGCGCGTTCAAGGCCGCGAGTGCGGATCGGCAGCTTCATCTGACCCAAAGGCGGCCCAGCGACCAGTTCTTTACCGTTTATGCGGATCTGGTGCACGTTGCGGCCGGCTCGCCGCACAACTAAATATTCGACGGCAACTCTTGTAAACAACCCAGCGCTTGCGTGGCGGGCCCAAATAGAGGTATCCTCGCCTCAACTAGCAACTTTCTTGCAAACGGGACGCAAGTCGTCTACGCAGCAAGGGAGTTAGGGGCAGTAACTGACTTACACAACGTGACGGGGATCAAAGCGGCTTTGTGGCCGCGGATGAGGAGCCAAGCTATGCTCGAACGGAACAGAATCTCCACAACCCGAATCTTCGTACGCACTTTGTTAGTCATCGCGGCGCTCGCGGCGTCCGCGGCAATGATCTTCGGACAGATTGGCACAGGTTCCATCACCGGAATCGTCTTCGACTCCACCGGCGCGGTAGTTCCAGATGCCGAAGTAACCGTCACCAACGTCGATCGCAACACGCCGCACGTGACCCGTACCACCACTACCGGTGATTACACGGTCAGCGCGCTCGAGCCCGGCCGCTATTCGGTTACCGTCAAGCATGCCAGTTTTCGCACGGCGACCGTCCCCGCGTTTGAACTGCAAGTGGAGCAGAAGGCGCGCATCGACGTCACATTGGAACTCGGCCAGGTCTCGGAAACCGTCACCACCACCGGTGAGGCGCCTCTGCTTACAACGGAATCGAGCACGGTGGGCCAGGTGATCGACAATAAGCACATCGTGGATCTGCCGCTGAACGGCCGCAATTTCCTGGATCTGGCAACGCTGGGGCCGGGCGTGACTTTCACCAAGGACGGCAACCAAGGCTTCCAGGACGTTCGCAACGTGGGCCGGCGAAACGACGAGTTTTACTCCCTTGGCGGCGCGCGTTCGCAAGACACCAATTACCTGCTGGACGGCGCGGTCAACACTTCGCCCGACTCCAACACTATTGCCGCCATCCCCTCCGTCGATGAAATTCAGGAGTTCAAAGTCCAAACGAATTCCTATAGCGCGGAATTTGGGCGCGGCGCCGCGCAGTTGAATGCCGTCACCAAGGGCGGAACCAATGTATTCCATGGCTCGGCGTTCGACTTCCTTCGCAACGACGCGCTGGATGCGAAGGATTTTTTCAACGATATCAACGCCGGCGGCCCGGCAGCGAAGCCCCCATTTCGCCGCAACCAATTCGGCGCCACTGCGGGCGGAAAAATTCTGAAAGATAAGCTGTTTTATTTCGGCAGCTATGAAGGCCTGCGCGATCGTACTCACGGCCCTCAACTCGCCACCGTGCCTTTGCCCGCCGTGAAGAATGGCGACCTGTCGGGCTACGGAATACCCATTTACATGCCCCACGTCGCGAACGCGGATGGCAGCTCCAAGTTTTTCCCGAATAATTCACTCCCCGCGGGCTGCTACAATTCCAACCCCAACACCGATGTTCCGTGGCCCAACATGCAGATCCCGCAGCAGTGTATCGATCCCGCTATTGCCAAGTATCTGGCTACACCGTATTTCCCGGCGCCGAATTTGCCAGGTCTGCGCGACAATTTCTCCGGCGTGGTTGGGACTCCGACAGACTTCGACCAGGGCGCGGGCCGTATCGACTACATCATCAGCTCCAACATGAACTTGTGGGGACGTTTTTCGAAGGCGCGGGAAGATACGTCCTCAACGCCGCTGCTGCCCGGTACCGGCCTCACCAATTCCGTCAAGACCGATACAGTAACGCTTCATCATTCCTGGACCATTGGAGCCCAGATGGTGAACGAGCTCAAGGCCAACTACGTGCGCGCCAATGCCAGCAGCCTCGGTCAACTGTCGGGCACGCAGAATATTGCAGGCAGCGTTCTCGGAATACCTGGCGTGTCGGGCGCCCCGATCGACTTCGGAACTCCACAGTTCAATGCTTCGGGCGACAATTTCTTCAGCCAACTCGGTGAAAACGCCTTTGGCCATCCCTTGCAAAAGATTCAGAACGTGTGGGGGTACGGCGACGATTGGTCGATGAACAAAGGACGGCACATCATCAAGGTTGGCGTGGATTTCCGACACGAATATTTGAATCTTCTATCGCACAACCTGGCTCGCGGCTCTTATAACTTTCCCGTGGCCGCCACGGCGGCGCTCGATGGCAGCGGCGGCCTTTCGATCGCGTCCTTCCTTTTGGGCATCAGTAACGATTCCGAAGTAGCCACCGGCGACGCTCACGACCACCTCTTCCGTTGGACGCAAGCGTATTATGCTCAGGACGATTTCAAGATCTCGCGGAATCTGACTCTGAATTTCGGGCTTCGCTACGAGATCTCGCCCTACTGGTACGACAATCGCAACCAGATCACGAACGTCGACATCATCAACGGCGTTCCTACCATCGTGCGTCCCGGCAGCGGCGACCCCTATCTGGGTATGCCGCCGGCCCGCTTCATCTCAGACCCGAATTCACCCCAATATCTGCCCTTCATTCGGAGCAACATCTTGGGCCGCAGCCTGGTGAAAACCGACTTTGCCAACTGGTCGCCGCGCCTGGGCTTTGCGTGGTCGCCTGCCTGGGGCCATAACAAGACCGTGTTCCGCGGCGGCGCAGGCATCTTTTATTCACCCATGAACGCGAACCCGTGGTTCGATTTCGCGCGCAGCGCGCCCATTTCCGTCAAATATATTCGCAAAGGGACATATTCCGTCGTCGATCAGATTTTCCAAAACACGTCGCAAACCATCGGGCCCCCGTCGCAATTCACCATCGATCCAAATCTGAAAACTCCGCGCATCCAGCAGTGGAGTTTCGGCATCCAGCAGGAGCTCGCGCAGAATCTTGTCTTGGAAGTGTCGTATGTTGCATCGGCTTCCACGCACCTGCCGCACTTGACGGACCAGAATGAAACGCTGCCAGCGTTTAACGGCACGCAATTGGTCCAGCCCGTGGTGTTCCTGCCGCAAAAATATCCGTCGCTCTCCTCGTACTACAACTTGGTCCAGGGCGTGACATCGGCCAACTACAATTCTCTTCAGTCGAAAGTTGAGAAGCGTTTCTCGCAAGGTTTGACCTTCCTCAGCGCGTTTACTTGGTCCAAGGCGCTGGATACCGCTTCGGCCACCCGTGACGGCGGTTGCTGCGGTCCATCCACGCCGCACGTGTGGGACTACAAGCTGGATTACGGTCCCGCGGCATTCGACGCGAAACTCAACTGGGTCAACAGCGCTCTTTACGAGCTTCCGTTCGGCAAAGGGAAAAGATGGGCTTCCACATTGTCGGGTCCCGCCGACAAGCTGTTCGGCGGCTGGCAGATTGGTGGGATTGCCGTGGTTCGATCCGGCTTCGCCATGTCTTGTCTGAACGGGAGCGACTCGGCGGTGAACAACGCCAACTTCGAGCAGGATAACTGCGACATCGTTGGAAACGCTAATAATGGGCCTCACCAGATTCTGGACTATTGGAATCTGTCCGCATTCGCTACACCCACGGATGCCGAGGTATTTGGCAACGGGGGCCGGGGAGCGCTCCGCGGTCCAAAGTTTGTGAGCTTCGATTTCACCACGCAAAAGATATTCGCCATCACGGAGCGGATGAAGTTGCAGTTCCGGTTTGAGGCCTTCAATCTCCTCAATCACCCCATCTTCTCGGTGCCGAATCCGTACGAGGACTCCTATCCTAACTACGATAATGCTGGTCAT
>DATLVQ010000499.1:0-3615 GCA_035577325.1 Bryobacteraceae bacterium
CCAGTCTCTGCCCGACCACGGCCACCGCGTCGCTGGAAGAGATTCTCACCGCGCTCGAGGCGCTAGAGCGGTATCGCAGCGGCCTGCAATTATTCGGACGCGCGCTTGGGGCACATATCGAGGGCCCGTATCTCGCCATGACCAAGCGCGGCTGCCATCTCCCGGAGTTTGTCCGCAATCCCGAAGAGCGTGAATGGAAGCAGATTCTGGAGCGCGGTCCGATCGCATCGATGACGCTTGCGCCCGAGCTGCCCGGCACGCGGGCGCTGGTGGAGGAATTACATCATCGCGGCGCCAACGCCAACGCAGGCCATAGCGAGGCGCTCTACACGGAAGTGGAGGAAGCGGCGGACTGGGGCGTCCGGCACGTGACTCATCTTTACTGCGCCATGACCGACGCCATGAATAATCGCTGGCGCGGCACGCCAAATCCGCGCAGCGGCGGAATCGTCGAGGCCGTCTACCTCGACGACCGCCTCTCCTCCGAGCTCATCACCGACGGGAAGCACCTCTCGCGCGAAATGCTGCGGCTCGCTTTCCGCAACAAAGGTTACGAAAAACTGGCTATTGTCACGGATGCCATGCGAGGCGCGGGCATGCCCGACGGCGAGTACACTTTCGGCCCGCGGCACGGTATGCGGGCGGTAGTGAAGAATGGCGAGGCGCGCATCCCGGACGGCACCGCGCTGGCCTCATCCGTATTTCCAATGAACGATATGATTCGCGTGTTTCGCGATCTGGTGGATTGTCCGCTGTGGCAGGCGGTGAGGATGGCCTCGCTCACGCCCGCTGAAATCGTGCACCGCGGCAGCGAGATCGGAAGTCTGGCTCCGGGAAAGCTGGCGGATATTGTGTTGATCGGCGAGCAAGTGAACGTGCACGCCACTTACGTCGGCGGACGCCCCATAGCATGACGCGGATCCAGCACCTTTCGCGCAGTTTCCGCCCCGCGGACCGGCAGCGCGGGATCCGTCAGCTGACCGATCTGCTTTAGTACCGAAGCCTGGTCCCAGTAAATGTGCTCGTGGGCCAGCTTGCCTTCGCGGAACTTCACGATCACCACCAGTGGCACCTCGACCCGCTTGTTGGTGGGCGCGACTCCCGGCAGCATCCAGGGCATCTCCTGCGTGTGCGTAAAGGAGAAGATGATCTCGTCTACCAATTGGTCTTCACCGACCGTTCGCGAGACCGGAGTCAGCTTGGTATCGGGCGGCATTGAGGGAATGAAATCAGTTGAATAGAATCTGCGCAGCTCGGCCTTGCCGTGCCCGCCGGTCATGACGGGAATGTGGTTGACATAAGCTTCGTCCACCATGGTGGCGAGCGTGCGCTCAGTATCGCGCGTCGCGAATTCGTGCGCTGTGTGCTCTTCCCAAAGTTCGCTCAGTGTGCGTTGTGGCATTCGGATACTGCCTTTTCAGATGGAGAAACCAGGACGGCGCGGCCAGACGTCCAGCAATTTCCGCAGCAGCACCAGTTGGCCGATGTGATAGGCGTTATGGTCCGCCACCAGCAGCGCCTCCCGCAGGATCGTTTGCCCATTGCCGTGAGGGATTGGGGCAAATAGATCGGTTTTCGGGTTTGAGACCAGACGGATCATGGCTCGCAGATCCCGCTGGAAGGCCCGCACGCTCTCGTTCCACGCGCGCGTGGTGGGTGGCAAGTCCGTGCGCGGCCAATAGCCATCCGGAAACTTAGGCGAGACGTGCGTGGGGTCACGGCTGAATTCCAGAATGTCCCACTGGGCAATTCGCAGATGCTCGAGCAGTTGCCAGGCGGTGTGTGGCGCGCCGGTGATCCTGGTCCCCCAGTGCGCAGCCGGGAAGCGCGCGATGGCAGTGTTGAAATCCACGTGCGCGCCGCCATCGCTCAAAAGATAGACGAGATGTTTTCGTACCGATTGGCTCACTTGGGTGTTTGTACTCTTCATCGGCAGGGCAGTCTATCATACCTTCAGGTATTTTCCCGATTGCCGGTCTTGGACCCTAGCAAGCTACACTGCGGTGAGGCCCTGAATCGTGGAATGGAGCAACCAACACCGGTTCACATTGAGCAGAACCAGTGTGCTTCGCAATGCTCCCGAGGAATCCGGCGTTTATGGCCTGTGCAACGCGGACCAGTGGGTCTACATAGGCCACTGCTCCAGCATCCGTAAAGCGCTGCTCGAATATCTCCGCGGCCAGATGCCCTACGTCTTGCAGTGTCAGCCCAAGCAGTTCATGTTCGAGGTACTGCCCTACAAACAGCGGATCGCGAGACAGAAGGCGTTGGTGGCGCACTATCAGCCGACTTGTAACCGCAAGATTAACTCTGTGGCGGGCTTGTCTTAGTTCAGTCGGGACTTTTCCCGATTTTCACTATCGGCGCAAACTGTTATCTTCCTCTCATCTGCCACTGTTCTCTTAGGCCCGGCGATACGCAGCCGGGCCATTTTTTTGCGACAGACGCATCTCCTGAATCGCGCGACCAGCCCCATATAATGGGTATCAATGACCCGTCGACACTATCTGGCCCTGATGGCGGCTTCCGCCATGCACGCGCGGGCGCAAGGAGTTTCTTCCCGTGGCGTGAAAGCCATGCCGCGCGGCAAACCCTCCGGACTGCCCTTTAATGCGCACTTCATTGACATAGCGGAACAGGCCGGGCTGCGCCAGCCGGTGATCTATGGGGGCGTGGACCACAAGCAATACATCATTGAGACCGTCGGCTGCGGTGTGGCGTTCATCGACTACGATAACGATGGCTGGCTGGATATTTTCCTATTGAGCGGCACGCGCCTCGAAGGCGCGCCCGACGGCTGTAGCAACCGGCTCTACAAGAACAATCGCGACGGCACGTTTACAGATGTAACCGAGAAGTCCGGTCTCCACCGCACGGGCTGGGTGTCCGCCGTGTGTGTAGGCGACTACAACAACGACGGTTTCGACGATTTATTCGTGACTTATTGGGGCCAGAACGTCCTCTATCGGAACAACGGCAACGGCACTTTCACCGACGTCACCGAGAAGTCCGGCCTGCTGCGCAAAGACAAGCGCTGGGGCTCCGGCTGCACGTTCGTGGACTACGATCGCGACGGCCGTCTCGATCTATTCGTCTCTAATTATCTCGATTTCGATTTTCAGTCTACGCCCCGACCGGGCCAGAACAGTAACTGCAATTGGAAAGGCGTGCCCGTAAACTGCGGCCCGCGTGGTCTTCCGCCGGAAGTGCCCTCGCTCTACCACAACAATGGCGACGGTACGTTCACTGACGTGAGCGACTCGTCGGGCGTGAGCAAAGCCAAGGGAAGTTATGGGATGACGGCCAGTGCCGCCGACTTCGACAACGATGGGTGGCCCGATATCTATGTGGCGTGTGATTCCACCCCAAGCTTCCTTCTCCGCAATAATCACAACGGCACGTTCACTGACATCGGCCTCGAATCCGGCGTGGCGCTCAATGAAGACGGCATGGAGCAGGCCGGCATGGGCATCGGTATCGGCGACTACAACCTCGACGGTAACCTGGATATCTTCAAGACGCATTTTGCCGACGACACTAACATCCTCTATCGCAACGAAGGCAAGGGAAATTTCGAGGACGTAACGATCCGGGCGGGCCTGGGCGTCGAGACGC
>DATLVQ010000500.1:0-27658 GCA_035577325.1 Bryobacteraceae bacterium
CAGTGAACACCGCGTCCACGTCTTCGGCGTTGTTCTTACTGCACAAACACAGCAGCATGCCGCTCTCTCTTTGGGCCAGCATAAAGCGTTGCAGCGCCAGGTGTCCCGCATCCAGACCAACGCCCTGCGGCCCATCCTCGCCGCAAACACCGCGCCACAGGGTTTCGTCGCAATCGAGCGCGATCACTTTGTACCGGCTGGTTCTATTGGCATGGAGCTTACGTGCGATCACTGTACCGAGCGCCGCGAAAAACTCAGGCGTGTATGGCACGTGGCCCAGCTCATCGGCGTGCGGGTCATGGTAGACCGGTAGAGAGTAGAGCCGCTGAATCTCGCCGGTGGTCGTCAGATGCACAGCGCTTAGGTCCCGCAGAGCCGACCGCAGCGCTTCTTCGGATCGCGCCGCGAACGCGGCCCGTGCCGGGTCGCTCAGAAACTCGGGGGATGCCGGGCACAGGCAAACCAGCATGGGCGACCTAGATCGGGCCGCCGCCGCGCGCAGCGCCGATTCCAGATGGCGGACTTCTTCCTCCAGTTCCGCAACGGTGAAAGAGCCACGAAACCGCGCCCAGTCCTCGAATCGCACCAGCACAACATTCAGCCCGTTCCGGTTGCCCGCGAACAGGCCCGCCGGATCCAGCAACTGCTGAAAAACCTGGTTATAAGGGGCGAAGCGAATCTGGTAATCAAATTTCAGCTCGCGTAGCCAGAAGGCGAGCGTGGGTTCGAGGGTTTCGGCGGTAAAGGTGGCGGTGATGGCAATCGCCGGCGGCCCTTCTTTCTGCTTTGGTGGCGACAAGGACGAGATCTGCGCACCTGGCGATGGGGAATCAGGTTCGCGGGGAGGCGGCATCAAATACCTGCAAAAACTCTCACTTTATCGTGGGTAAAAGCCTTGGAAATCCTGGCTGGGAGGCAGGGATTCGAACCCCGATACGCAGATCCAGAGTCTGCAGTCTTACCGTTAGACGACCTCCCAGAAGCCTTTATTTTAGCATCGGGGCAAAACTGTTTTGAGAGAAAGACGGCTCGTCGCGTCACTAATACGTAACGGTTTAGCCTTGCCCAGCGCCGACGCCGATCGTGTACTGCGTCAGGCCCGAGCGGCACAGATATTCGAGGAGCAGGATCATTTTGTGCTGCTGATCCTGATCTTGCAGAGAGCCGGCCGCGCAGCGGCACGTGTCGGAACCCGGTGCGACGTGGCGGCTACGCTCAAATTGTGTGATGGCTTCGGCCAGTTGCGTCCGGCTGCAACGGCAACGCCCGCCGCTTTCAAGGATGCATGAACCCAGAAACTCGGCGATATATTGCAACTCATCGGTCGCCAGACCTTGTAGAAAGCGCCTGGTAGGGCGCACCTGCAAGTCTTCCACGCATGTACTGAGCGCGCGGACTAAGGCGGACTTCTTAGCAGCAGCCGGCACGAGCAGGACTCCTGTCGGTATGAATGATCACCGTGTAATGTAATTATTACGAAAACACTTGTCCGAAGCAAGGGGGCATTGGCTCTTGGCCGGCTACAATTAGCCAGGGAAAAACCTAGCTCGTAAGCGAAAAAGCCCGGCCGCCTTAGAACTGCCGGTTCAAAAGGCCGTCGTTATTCTTGGTTCGCGGACCCTAAACGGATCGACGCTGACGCCCGTTGTTTCGATGATTCAGGCGACTGTTTCCAAAGGCTTTAGCTACTCTGTAATTGCTGAGGCCGCCATGGCCATGAACGCGCTGCGTTCGGTGGCGACGTCGGGCTGCTGCACGAGAAACACGCCCACCAGATCTTTCTTTGGATCCACCCAACCATAGGTTCCAAACGCGCCACCATGCCCGTAAGTGCCGATCGACGTGAGCGGCAAGGTGCCATCGGCGGTGCGCACGACAGCCCATGCCAGGCCATAGCCCATGCCCGGCGAATGGCCAGCGTGCAGCTCGCCCGTGTGGACTTCGGTCATCATTTCGGCGGTGGCGCGGGAAAGAATGCGCTTTCCGTTGTACGTCCCTCCGTTCAGCATCATTTGATAAAACGAAGCCAAATCGACGGCAGTCGAGTACATGCCGCCCTCGGGGAACGGGTACTTGGCGCCATTGCCGGACAAATCCCAGTCGGCCTTTCTCAACTTGCCCTTATCCAGAACGTAGATCGTGGCCAGGCGATGCTGCCGGTCGGCGGGCAGGAAGAAGAAGCTGTCCTTCATGCCCAGCGGCTGAAAGATTCGCGACTCGATGAACTTCTCGTACGGCTGATCGGCAACCACTTCGATAATGCGGCCGAGCGTGGCGATGCCAAGGTTGCTGTACTGCCACTTGGTGCCGGGATCGAAATCGAGCGGCTTCTGGGAGGCGAGGGTCACAACGTCGGCCAGGGTTCGCGTCCTGCGGGCAATGGCTTCTTCGAGCGTCTCTGGCGGCATGCCATACATCCCCGAGGTGTGGGTCAGCAGGTCGCGCAGCGTAACCGGACGCGCCGGGCGGCGCAGAGCGCGCTTGGTATCGCCATTCTTGTCGCCTTCACGGCTTTCAATCACCCACATGTTCTTGAAATCGGGAAGGTATTTTTCGACAGGGTCACCGAGCGACAGCCGGCCCTCTTCCATAAGGATCATGATACCGACGGCGGTAAACGGCTTGGTCATGGAAGCAATACGGAAGATGGTGTCGGTCTTCATGGGCTGCTTGGACTCGAGATCCTGATAGCCCACGGCCTCCAGGCTGGCGAGCGCGCCATGCCGCTGAATCAGAGTGACAACGCCAGGGAGCGTGCCCTTCTCGACAAAGGCTTTCATCCGAGCTGGCACGCGCGCCAGTAGCTCGGGTTCCATGCCCGCCTTGCCGGCATTGGCGGGCGGCGCGGCTTGGAGAATTGCGAATCCGGTCAGAATGACAGGGAGGAAACGCAGGGCGACGCGGCGAGTCATTAGATTTCACCTCCAGGGATTGCAGACGTGCATTATACCGACTAAAAACACTCAACGCCGTGGCGCCGAGACGCCAGGGAAGGCAGGAAAAGCTGTCCTATAGGGTCGAGCAAGATCCAGCGCGGATGCCGCCAAGAATGTTCTTGGCGTCCCGGCGTTGCGGACGTCGCCGTTACCGACCGAAGATGAAGCGGGCGCGGCGAGGGTCGGCGCCGCCATCGAGCACGCCGCCGGAGATCTTGATGACGGTGGGAGCCGAAGAATTGCTCCAGTCGCCGGCGAGGGTGACGTGGTGGCCCAGCGCGGTCAGTTTGTCGGCGGTAGGCTTGGGAATCCGGCCTTCGAGGCTCAGGCGGCCGGGCGTGAACTCGTGATTGCCAAAGGAGCTGTAGAAATGCTCGGTCTGGAAGCGGGGCGCCTCGACGGCTTCCTGCGGGGACATGCCGAATTCGATGATGTTCAGCAAGACCTGGAGCAGAGCCTGGTCCTGATTGTCGCCGCCGGGCGTGGACAGTGCGAGGAACGGCTTGCCGTCCCTAAGCACAATAGTCGGGCTGAGCGTGACGCGCGGGCGTTTTCCAGGCGCGAGCTGGTTGGGATGGCCGGGTGTTAGGACGAAAGACTGCATACGGCTGCTGAAAGGCACGCCGGTATCGCCGGCGATCACGGACGGCAGCCAGGCGCCGCTGGGTGTGGCGGAGAATACATTGCCTTTGCGATCGACCACATTGACGCAGGTGGTGTCATGCGCGGGGATGGGCGACGCGGTGGTGACTTTTTCCATCTGCAGGGGCGCTCCAAAGGTGCCGGGCCGGTGTTCCTGCGAAGCGTGCGCCGGATCGATCAACTTCGCGCGGTCGGCGGCATAACTTTTCGATAACAGAACTTCTTCGGGAATGTGCGAGAACTTAGGATCGCCATAATAGCGGTCGCGGTCGGCGAAAGCCAGCTTCACGGCTTCGACGACGGTATGCAGATACTCCGGCGAGTTCTGGCCCATGGACCGCAGATTGTAGCCTTCGAGAAGATTCAAAGCTTCGAGCATCACCGGCCCCTGCGTCCAAAAACCGGGCTTGACGATTTCGTAGCCGTGGAAAGTGGTGGAGCGGGGGCGGTCGGTTTCGGCGTGAAAGCCGGCGAGATCCTTGTAAGCGATCAGGCCGCCGTTGTGTTCCGAGAACGCGGCGATGCGACGGGAGAGCGAGCCTTTGTAGAAATAATCGCGAACCGCGCGGAGCTTCGCCTGGCGGTCGCCCGCGGCTTTCCTCTCGACCGCAACAAGCGCGCGCAACGTCCGGGCGAGCGTGGGCTCGCGGAAGATTTCGGCGCGATCAGGCGCCGTTCCGCCGGGGAAAAAGAAATCGCGCGAGGCGGGCCAGAGCTCCAGGAAGCGCTGGTTGCCGCGAATAAAGGCGGCGAACTCCTCAGCGATGGGGAAGCCGGAGGCGGCGTAGTCGATGGCGGGCGCGGCCACTTCGGCGAACGACATGGTGCCATAGCGCGAGAGCGCGAGGATCACGCCGTCGAACACGCCGGGAACCGGCGCCGACAGAATGCCGATGGCGGGAATGGGCGCGATGCGGTCCTCGTCTTCCCAGGGCTCAGCGTGGCGGTTCTTGTAAAACTCGACGGTGGCTTTGGCGGGTGCGGTGCCGATGCCACTGATCGCGATCACGGGTTTACCCGCGAGCTTAACCAGCAACGGCATTTCGCCGCCCAAGCCGAAGCGGGATTGCTCGGTGACAGCGGCTGCAAGTACGGTGGCGACGCCGGCATCGATGGCGTTGCCGCCTTTGGTCAGGATGCGGAAACCGGCTTCGACTTCTAAATTGTTGGCGGCGCCCACCATTTCATGCGTGCCGCGCACCGGCGGAAACATGGTGTGGTGGAGCTGGGCTGGGAGCGGGAGTACCAGGAGAACAAGACTTGCCGCTGAGACGCGGAGGCGCAGACAAAGAACAGCGAACAGGCTTGCATGCCTGTTCCAATCACGCTTCATATTTGTAGAGAGCTTGCGCGATGGGCACGCCGACCACTTCGATGCGTTTCAGATCCGTGGTGCCGATACCGTGCCGTTCGGCCAGGAGCAGCGTGTTGTCGCAAGTCTGGAACGGGATGGCGCCGCGATCGGCGCGCGGGTCATAGCCCATGACGGCAGTGGCGACTGCGTCGGTGGTGACGGGATTGGTTCCGGCGATCAGCACGCCGGGCTGGACCAGGCGCAGCGGCTTTTTGCGAATCCACGGGCCTTCGCCGCCGGCGATGGATTCGATGCCATCGATGATAGCGAGATCCACCGGGCGCGCGGCCACCATATCGGCCACGATGCGGGGCACGCGATAGCCCGCGTCGTGATTGACACCGAAATGGATCTCCTGTGGAGCAGAGCGCGAGGGCTGACGCTTTCCAGCATGGCAGACGGCGCCGCGGCCGCTGGTTGGCTTTTCGTTGGGCCCATCGTCGCCGGCGTTGTCGCCGTAAATTGAAGCCGGCGTGTTGCCGAAACAGTTCTTGAGCGACAGCGTGACGCCGCAGGTCTCGTGGTTCTTGAGTTTGGCCATGCTCACGAAAACGTCGGTGTCCTCGAAGGCATGGTTGAGATCGAACGCCGGATACATGTAAGGCGTGCCGGGAACTTTGAGGCGCGCGTAACGCTTGCCCTTGCCGAGATTGTTGGTGTTTTCGAATTCGACGCCGGGCGCGGCGCCGGCAATGGAGCGCACGTTCCAGCCGGCATCGAGCATGTACTCTTCGAGCGGCCCGCTCAGGGCCCAACCGCTCTCGACGAAGCGAATGCGCTTGGCGCCGGCGCGGCCCATCAGGTAAGCCGTCGCGCCCACCAGCTTGGGATGCGTGTAGTGCGTGACGCCAAGCGGCCGGCCTTGCAGACGCAGGCCGGGGCTGCCGGTGAGGTTCAGCTTGATGGTGACGGTCTTGCCCTTGACGATGCGCTCCAGACCGCCGAGCTGATCGAACATCGTGCCAAGAGTAGCAGTAACGTCTTCGTTATACGCCGCGCACTTCGCAATGGAGACGGGCGCCGTGGGAGCGTCGGGCGCAGCTTTCAGCGCAGCAGGCGCGGCGCTCAGAACAGCCAGCAATTCGCGTCGGGTCATATGATTTCAGTCTACTCCAGGCGGAGAGAGGCGCTGACATTCACCAGGTCGATGTCGACGCCCGTGCCTTCATCCACTTTGTAGACGTCCAATTTTTTCTCCGGCGTTTCCGGCGTATACAGCCAAGCTTGATGAAAGTCGCCGAGCACGTGGACGGTCACATTGTCGACCGGATAGCTCGAGTAATTGACAAGATGCACGAGCACCTGCTTGCCATCGGGCGAAGTCAGCAGGTTGGAAAGCATCGATGACACGTTGAACAGGCGCGCGCCGAGGTTACCGCGGCCGATCATGGAATTGATGTCGTGCCAGATGTCGTCGAGCCGCTTGGTCTGCTTGTCGTCGAGCGTGATCTTGTCTTTATCGGGTACGGCGCTTTCTTTCCAGTCGGCGGGGCCGGTGAGGAGAGTACCGCCGGAACGCGTGAAGGCTTTTAGCACCTCGCGCTGCTGGGGGGTGAGCGAGGCGGCATCGACATCGACGGCCATGGATGCGCCGGCCAACGTTTCAGGCTGCAAGCGATTGGGCGGCACGGCGCGGACCGGCGTGTGGCGGGCGCCGATCATGTCGAGGATGCCGCCGGAGAGCAATGCGCCATCGTTCACGCCCTGAATAACGGCGAGCTTGGCGTAGGTGCGGAAGGCGCGCCACTCCTTGTGCGCTTCGTAGAATTGCAACTGTCGCGTAATACGGCTCCAGACTTGCAGCGCGGTTTTGTCACCCTCGTGCAGGCGGCGGGCGAGGTCGTCGTCGAGCGCCACGACCCAGCGCGCGCCTACCATGGCGGCATCACCGATAACCTGCGCGTAATTCTCGGCCGTGATGACGCTCTTGGGCGGCGGCGAGTTGGCGATCCACACGATGCTGTCGCCGAAAGCGCGGGCGGCGCGCAGAAATCCGGCATTGGTATTGATCCAGGGCGAGCCCGAGGGGCCGGCTTTGGCGGCACCGTCTTCCATCACCGGAATGCCGGGCCATACGCCTTGCCAGGTGCCGATGACCGGCGCTTTACTGCCTAGCGGCATGCGGCTGCGGAGGGTCAGCTCGATGAGCGGGGCGGGAGACACGGCGGCGCGTACGCGCTCTGTCGCGTCGGGTGGGAACTCGCCTTCGAGGACAACGCCCGTGAGTTTGGCGCGCATGGCGTCGCGCGCGGGCTCGGCAGGATCGCCACCGGGGCGGATCACGGCGAGTGTGGCGATGCCTTGCTCCGCTGCTGCGCCCGCGAATGCAGCGGCCTGCGCCTTTTGATGCGGGTCCCAGTCGACCAGCAGACAATTGACCGGTGTGCCGGAGACGAGCTCGAGCGTTTTGGTTTCGAGCCAATGCCAGCGCGCGGGCACCCAGTCCGTGGGAAGGGACAGGGTGAGGAGGAGAGCGAAGAGCATGATTCTAATTTACGATAGAGCGGGGCCTACGGCTGTTCTCTAAGAAGTACTTGGACGCGAGCGCGAAGTGACGGTAAGTCTTCTTCTACTACATTCCAGTACATTCCAGATTCTAGCGGCGTTGATCTCGAAGTAGTGGTGTACCAGGATATTGCGCATCCCAGCCGCTTTGACCCACACCTTGTCGGGGTGCCGTTGACGAAACTCCGAGGAAAGCGATCGCGCAGCCTCGCCAATAATCTGCAGGTGATGGAGAACCCAGACCCGCAGCATCTCGTCATCGTCGAAGGCAGACCGCCCTCCAGAAGTTTTGTCAAGGATATGATCGATGGCCTTCAGGATGTCTCTCAAACGTTCGACATCATCCCTCATAAAGGGACTGCATCGAGCAGGGCTCTTGCGCGCACCTTGGGGCGCAGCATGTCCTCGGTGGCGACGTCTACAGGAAGAGGAAGTATCTCTTGGAGGTCCATCAAAAGTCCTCCGAGATCCATGAGGCTGCGATTTGGATCCAGATCGACAAGGATGTCAACGTCGCTGGAGGGCGAATTCTCGCCGCGTGCAAGCGAGCCGAAGACACGGACGTTGCTCGCGCCGTAGATGGCGGCAATGCGCAGGATTTGGTCCTTCTTTGAACGACGCAGCTCGTCGAGCGTCATAACACCATTTTGCATCAATCGAGGTAAAACCAGCCATACAGCCTAGGTCTGTATAATAGTATGTATGCAGCAGCTAAATTTGAATGTCACACCGGATTTCGAGCGGGACCTGCAGCGTTACATGAAACAGCGGAGTATCGCCACGAAATCCGATGCCATCCGGCAAGCGCTGCGCGAGGCCGTGGCACGCACCGGAGGCGGCGATTACGATTACCGCGGATGGTTGGGACTGGGCTTAAGGGCACCGCTACGGCGCAAGCGCCGTTTCGAGAGCGAGGATGATCTGTGGTCGTAGATACTTCCATTCTGCTGGCGATCTTCTTCAACGAGAAGTCGGGCCCGTGGGCCGCGGACCAGTTACAGCAGAACCGGCGCGACCTGCAAATGAGCACGGTGAATTATGCCGAGGCGCTCATTCTGATTCAGGACCGGCAGCCGCACCTGTTTGCTGAAATTCGCGAAGCCATTGAGTCGTCATCCATTCGCCTGGTGGCGCCTACGCCGGAACTAGCGGAGACGGCCGCGGCGGCCCGTTGGCGTTATCCGCTGAACCTGGGCGATTGCTTTGCGTTTGCGCTGGCGAAGCACGAGGATAGCCCACTGCTCACGCTGGATGCGGATTTTCGAAGGGTCGATGTGGCCGTGGTCCGGCCGAAGTCCGGGTAGAGGCTTTACGCCGCTTTGACTTCCGTCCAGATGCGATCGCGCAGACGCTGCGCGGCGGCGGGGAGGGTACCGGGCCACTGGCCGCGCTGCATCACTGCGGGCGGGGGATAGAGCGTGGGGCTGGTGCGGATTTTTTCGGCCAGGAGCGCGCGGGCGGCGACGTTGGCGGTGGCGGTTAAGGTAGCCTGCGCGATCGCGGCGGAAACGGGCGGGCGCAGGATGTAATCCAGAAACGCATGCGCCAGCTCCTGGCGGCGGCTCTCACGCAGGATGACGGCGCAATCGCAATAGAGCGGGAAGCCTTCGGCGGGAAAAACGAAATCGAGTGACGGCGCGGCATCGAGAGCCTGGGCGGCGGTGGTCGACCATAACTGCGCTACCAGCACATCGCCCGAGACGAGCTGGTCGCGCACTTCGGCGTTGAGATAGGCGCGCACCAGCGGCTTCTGCTCGATGAGCGCCTGTTCGGCGCGGCGAAGCTCGCCGGGGTTGGTGGATTCGAACGGCAGCCCCAGCTTCTGGAGAGACGCGCCGATCACGTCTTCGGGATCGTCGAGCATGGTGAGGCGGCCCTTCAGGCGCGGGTTCCACAGGTCGGCCCAGGCGCGCGGCGCCGGCGCGACCGAGCGGTTGAAGGCGATGCCGCTGCCGAACCACATGTAGGGGATCGACCAGCGCAAATCGCGATCCCAGGAGGGCGATTGAAATTGCTGTTCGAGGTTGCCGAGATTTTTCAGGCGGCGGTGATCGAGGGGCGCGAGCAAGCGCATCGACGACATGGGGGGAACGCGGTTGTGCGTGGGAAATACAATGTCCCAGCCGGAATTGCCGGTGACTACCTGCGCGAGCATTTCCTCGTTGCTTTCATAGGTGACGTAGCGGACGCGCACGTCGAATTCTTTCTCGAATTTCGGAATGGTATCGGGCGCGACGTAGGCCGACCAGTTATAGACATTGAGGCGCGGGCGGGGATCGCGGCGGCATGCGGCGGCGCCGGCCGCCAGAACGCTCGATAGAAAAGCCCGGCGCTTCATACTTCCCTCAGGCGCTCGGAAACCAGAATAAGGGCGCCGAAGACGACTACGATGAGCGCCGAGATGGCGTTGATCGAAGGGTTGGCCCCGCGGCGCGCCATGGCATAGATGACCATGGGCAGGGTGGTGGAATCGACGCCGGCAACCAGGCTCGTGATCACGTAATCATCGAATGAGATGGTGAGCGCCAGCAGGCCGGCAGCGACGATGCCGGGCGCGATAGCGGGCAACGTAACTCGCCGGAACGCCCGCCACTCGGTCGCACCCAGGTCCATGGCGGCTTCTTCGAGGGAGGCGTCGAATGTGCGGAGGCGCGCGACCACCACGATGGCGACGTAGGCGATCGAGAACGAGACGTGCGCCAGGATCACCGTGTACACTCCCAGGTGCCAGCCTAGCCAGCGGAAGGTCCACTGAAAAAATGCGAGCAGCGAAATGCCGGTAACGATTTCGGGCGTGACCAGTGACAAATAGAGCGACCCGGACAGCAGGCGCGAGCCGCGTTTCCAGAGGGCGTAAGCGGCGAGTGTACCGGCGACAGTCGAGATCAGGGTGGAGACGATGGCGATGATCACGCTGTTCCACATGGCGTCGGCCATTTCGGGGTCGGTGAACACCGCCTCGTACCAGCGCAGCGAAAATCCTTCCCAAAGCGTGAAGCGTGACGCGTTGAAGCTGAACAATATCAGCGTGGCTAGCGGGAGGTGGAGAAAAAGATATGCGCCGGCGGCGTAGACGGCCAGGCCGCGCTTCACAGCAGCTCCTTTGGCGCGCGCCGGTAAAAGACAGCCAGCGCGGCCAGTGTAAAGAGCATCAAAATCAGCGAGACCGCGGAGCCAAACGGCCAATCGCGCGCATTGGTGAACTGGTTTTGCACCAGATTGCCCACCATGACCGACTTGCCGCCGCCCAGCAGGTCGGGCGTGAGGTATGCGCCGAGGCAGGGAATGAAGACGAGCACGGTTCCCGCCCAGATGCCGGGCTTGGCCAGCGGCACGATCACGCGAAAAAACGTGGCCCACGGGCGCGCACCGAGATCGGCGGCGGCTTCGAGGAGCGCCGGGTCCATGCGCTCGAGCGTGGCGTAGAGCGGGAGGACCATGAATGGCAGGAAGCCGTAGACGAGGCCCAGCAGCACGGCGCCATCGTTATAGAGCAAAGGCAAGGGTTCGCGCAGCACGCCCAGGCCGGTCAGCGCGGTGTTGACGAGGCCGGTATCGCGCAGCAGGAACATCCACGCATAGGTGCGCACCAAGAAACTAGTCCAGAAGGGCAGAATCACCAGGTACAGATAGAGATTCTTGCGCCGCGTGGCGCGGGCGATGAACAGCGCCAGCGGAAATCCCATGACCAGACAGATGGCTGTCGCGGCGGCTGAGAGCGCGATGGAGCGCAGGAGAATCTTGCCGTAGAGCGGATCGATGAGGCGGCGGTAGCTTTCCCAGGTCCAGGGTGGCTCGACGCCGCCATAAGTGCCGCGTGCGAGCAGGCTATAGGCGCAGACGATGGCGAGGGGGGCAAGGAACAACAGCACCAGCCAGAGCCATGCCGGCAGGAGAAACCAGAACCGCAGGCGGTTCATCAGAAGTGCATCTCGTCGGCGTGCTTCCACCAGACGTGGATGGGCTCGCCGACGCGATAGGCGCCGTTGTTGATCTGTGCCTCTTCGCGCGAAACTTCGGCCACAGCCTCCTCGCCCGATTCCAGCCGCGCCGCCACGTGGATGCAGTTGCCCAGGAAGATCGTGCGCGTAATGGTAGCGGGGCGGGCGGAGTAACCGTTCAGCGCATCAATCTCGCACGCGAGGCGGGTGGTCTCGGGCCGCAAGCCGACGCCATTGATCCAGTTCATGGCGCCCAGGAAACCGGCCACGAAGCGTGTTGCGGGCCGAAGATAGACTTCTTCCGGCGTACCAACCTGCTCCACGCGGCCCTGGTTCATGACGGCGATGGAGTCCGACATGGAGAGTGCCTCTTCCTGGTCGTGCGTGACGAACAGAAACGTGATGCCGACGCGGCGCTGCAGTTCTTTGAGCTCGATGTGCATCTGCTTGCGCAGCTTTGGATCGAGCGCGGCCAGGGGCTCGTCGAGCAGCAGAACTTCGGGCTCGAGCACGAGCGAGCGGGCGAGAGCCACGCGCTGGCGTTCACCGCCTGAGAGCTGCGACGGGTAGCGCGATTCCTTGCCGGCCAGTTGCACCAGTTCGAGCGCGGCGCGCACACGACCGGCGCGGTCGCGCAGCCCCCGTTCGCGCAGTCCAAATTCCACGTTGGCACAGGCGGTGAGGTGCGGAAACAGCGCGTAGTTCTGAAAAACCGTGCTGACATTGCGCTCGTAGGGCCGGCGGCCATTCACCAGCGCGCCGCTCAACCAGACTTCGCCCGCAGTCGGCTCCTCGAATCCGGCGATCAGGCGGAGCGTAGTGGTTTTTCCGCAGCCGGAGGGCCCGAGCAGCGAAAAGAAACCTCCTTGCGGGATCTGGAGCGAGATCCCGTCAACTGCCGCATGTCCCGGATAGCTTTTCGCCAGGTGGCGGAGTTCGAGGCTTATGCCCACTGGAAGAAATATAGCAGATGACGCGAGATAGCAAGAGAAAATCGCGTGGCAAAAAACTTGGCCCTTGCGTTTCACCTTTTCTTCGCCCACAATATTCTCAATGGCACTCACCAAACGGCAGAAGCAAGTGGTGGATTTCATCGCGCGGTTTGTCGAGGACAACGGCTACAGTCCCAGTTATGAGGAAATCGCACAGGGCCTCAACCTGGCATCGCTGGCCACGGTCCACAAACATATCTCGGCACTCGAAACAAAGAACTATCTCAAGCGCGGATTCAATCGTAGCCGCTCGCTCGAGATGGGTTCCAAGTACTTGCAGGAGCACCGCCGGCAGCGCGAGCTGGAAATTCCGCTATTGGGGAAAATCGCCGCGGGCAAACCGGTGGAGGCAGTCGAGCAGCGAGCGACACTCAGCTTCGCGGACTTCGTGGGGCATCGCGACACCTACGCGCTCGAGGTGCGCGGCGATTCCATGATCGAGGACCACATCTGCGATGGCGACATGATTCTGTTGGAGCGCACGAACGAAGTACGCGACGGCGAAATCGTGGTGGCGCTGGTTTCGGGAATGGAGACCACGCTGAAGCGCATCCATCATGAGCCGGGAGACCGGATCCGGTTGCAACCGGCGAATTCCGCGCTGCAGCCGATTTATATACCGGCATCTGAAGTGCAGGTGCAGGGACGGCTTCTCGCGGTGCTCCGCAAGTACCGATAAATTCGAAACAGCCGCGTATCTTCGGGCGACGAAATCAGGCGACGGTGCTCGATGCCAGGGTGGTGCGCAGTTCGCGTTCCGCCCTTAGCCAATCTTCTTCGGGCGATCCGCCGGTAAAGCCGCGGGCTTCCCAAAACGAGTACGCGAGCTGGGCGATCGCTTCGCGCTCGATGACCGGTCCAGCTGCTTGGGCCGGCGCTGGGGAGGAGATCTCAGAAGTGGAAGATACCGATCCCTTGTTGCTCAATGTGCGTTGCTTAACGGGCCTGGCAGCGGCGGAAGCGCCGGTGGGATCGGAGTAAATTGCGTGATGTTTTCTGGACATAGCAGATTCCTCCAAACGGATTTACGATTCTATTTTATCAAAGCGGCGAGGTTCGTCCCAGAAAACATTTCTATGGGGACAATAAAGCTGCGTGCGATCACCAATGCAGTTGCAGGAGTGCTTAGACAGCCGGTGCGAACGGCTGCTCCGCGCGCTTCAATTCCCAACCCAGATGGTTGAGGTAGAACAGCAGGAGCGGTTCGGGATACGAACCGCGGAATTTTTCAAACGCACGCGCGGCCCAGCCTTCGGTGAGGTACTGGCTGGCATCGATGTCCTTGTCGAAAAATCCATTCTGGTTGGGGATGCCCAGAAACTCGACCACGGCGGCAATCATGTCCAGATGCGACACCAGCACGGCCTGCGCGAAGTCTTTGGCGAACTCTTCATCCCCTTCGTTGATTCGGGCCCACAGGCGCGGCACCGCTTTTCGCAGGTGCTCGGTGTTGAGCTTGGCCAGGTGGGCGCGCGTTTTTAGGGCATCAAAAAGCTGATACGTCTTCAGCTTTCCCAGGGAAATGCCGCGTACGAGTTGATTGAATCCGTCCTCTCCGAGCTTCTGGTAAACCTCGCAAAGCTGCATGATGGCAGCGTAGCACAGGGGAAAGATCCTCATCGCAAGGCGCGGAGACGACGAGAAATACAGGTGACGCTACCGATATCACAGGGAACTTGAGCGCTTGGACTTCTCGGCGTCTTCAAGACTCCGCGGTAAAGTCCTGCTGCGAATCGGGCGGCGCATCGTGTCGCCGCGTTACAATAATCGAGTTTGGGTCATGAGCAACGTCATCATATTAGGCGCGCAGTGGGGCGATGAGGGCAAGGGCAAAATCGTCGACCTTTTTTGCGGGCATTTCGACATCGTGGCGCGCTATCAAGGCGGGCATAATGCCGGCCACACGGTGCAGATCGGCGACAAGAAATTCGTTCTGAAGCTGATCCCGTCTGGCATTCTGCACCCGGGGAAGCAGGCGGTGATCGGCAACGGGCTCGTGGTCGATCCGGCGGCGCTGCTCAGCGAGATGGAGTCGCTCAGGGCCATGGGCGTGAACGTGGAGGAGCAGCTTTCCATTAGCAACCGCGCGCACGTGCTGTTTCCCTTTCACCGCACCATGGAGCGCATGCTGGACGCCATCGGCACGACGTCGCGGGGCATAGGACCCTGCTATGAAGATAAGGCCGGGCGGCGGGGAATCCGCATGGCCGATTTGCTGGATCGCGAGCACTTCGTCGCGCAGTTCGACGCGCTGGCGGCGGAAAAGGACGCCGTGGCGCGCGCGTTCGGTGTGGGCGGCGATCTTAATCTGGCGCAAATCCGCGTCGAGTACGAAGGGTTCGCGGAACGCATCCGTCCCATGGTGTGCGATACGGCGCGGCTACTGAACGAGGCCATTCGAGCCGGCAAGCGCGTGATGTTCGAGGGCGCACAAGCGACAATGCTCGATCTGGATCACGGCACGTATCCGTTCGTGACCTCTTCGAGTGCCTCTGCGGGCGGGGCATGCACTGGCACGGGCGTGCCGCCGACCAGCATCGACGCCATCATCGGCGTGGCCAAGGCTTACACGACGCGTGTGGGCGGCGGCCCGTTCCCCACCGAAGCGCTCGATGTCATGGGCGACGAGATTCGCCGGCGCGGCAACGAATTCGGCTCAGTCACCGGGCGGCCGCGGCGCTGCGGCTGGTTCGATATCCCACTGGCGAGGTATTCGGCCATGCTGAACGGCATCGATTCACTGGTGGTGACGAAGCTCGACGTGCTGGATGAGCTGGAGAAAATTCCAGTTTGCGTTACATACCGTTCGGGGCGCCACGAGATCACCGACATGCCCGCCACCGCCCGCGCTTTCGAAGCTGTCGAGCCGGTTTACGAGTGCCTTCCGGGCTGGCGCACTTCGACCCTTGGCGTGTCGCGCTACGGGGAATTGCCTGGGAAGGCGCGCGACTATCTGGCGTACCTGGAGAACCGTGTGGGTGTCGAAATCGCCTGCATTTCCACGGGGCCAGAGCGAAATCAGACGATTGTGCGGCCCGATACACGATTCGCCGAGCTTTTCTCGTAGCCTTAAAGGCCTGCGGCGCGTCTCACTTTAAGGATGGGGATGCGTGTGTTTGCTGTCTTCTTCGCGGCCTGTAGCATAATCCTGGCGCAATTCGACGCCAACGAGATCGTGCGGCGCTCGGTGGAGAATGCGGACCGGAGCTGGCAGGCGCGCGAGAGCTATCTCTACACCAAGCGTTCCGAGGAAAAGCGCCTCGACGCGAGCGGTGGCGTGAAATCAGACGTGGTGGATGTCGTGAACCACCTCGTCGTCAACGGCGGGCCAGCGGAGGTAACGGTGTCGCATGACGGCGGCCCCGCGACCGCCGCGCAACAGCGCCAAAACCATGACGCTCTCGAACAACGGCGCCTGGAAACTCCCGCCAAGCGAGCCGACCGCCTGCAGGAGAGCCGCGACAGCCACGCTTTCATCGATGAAGTGCCGCAGGCTTTCGACTTCCGCATCATCGGGAAGGACGAAATCAACGGCCGGACGGCTTACGTGCTCTCGGCTATTCCCAAGCCCGGCTTCCAGGCGCGCACCAAATACGGAAAGATCTTTGCACAGGTGCAAGCCAAGCTGTGGGTGGACGAGCAGGATTTCGGCTGGGTGAAAGCCGACGTTACGGTGATGGAGCCATTTTCGATGGGCTACTTCCTGGCTCGCGTGCAGCCCGGTTCCCGCATCCTGTTCGAGCAAACGCGGGTGGGCGACGGCCTCTGGATGCCGGTGAAAGTGGATGTGGCAGCCAATGCGAGAGTCCTTTTCCTGGTCAATTACAAAATGGACGAGACCATCACCTACACGGACTACCGTCCGGCGCCGCGCGCCAATCTGACGTCAACTTCCGCCGGAGTGCGCTAATAGGTTGCGGGAAGACCCGTTTAAGAGCGAGGCCGCGGATTAACGCCGATCAACGCGAATGCAAACAAATAACTTAGTTTTGTGTTATCGGCGTTCATCGGCGGCGGCTCAGTCGCTTCTTTTCGCAGTCCGCTAGGCCTCCCGGAAATACCGGTTAGGCAGCAGCCAGTACACCAGCGCGATGGAGAGCGGGTGCATGAGGCCGGCCAGGAAAAAGATCGGCGCATAGGAAAAGTGCTGGACGATGTAGCCTGTTCCCAGGTTCGCCAGAATGCCGCCAATCGCCCCGCCCATCCCCGAGAAACCGGAGGCCGTGCCGATTTCGTGGCCGCGGAACAAATCTGTAGGCAGTGTCTGCACGTTTGAAACAAACAAAGCGTACCCGAATGTGATGAAGCAGGTGGCCGCGATGGCCATCCAGGCCGCAGGCACGAGCGGCGCCAGGATCGCCGCCGGCATGACCGCCGCGCCCACCAGCATGACAAATTTGCGCGCGCTGGGAAGCGCCCATCCGGCGCGCATTAACTGGCCCGATAGCCAGCCACCCAATATATAGCCCACGCCGCCCACGACGAACGGCACCCATGCGTAATCGCCCACCGCTTTCAGATCGAAGCCGCGTTCCTTACGCAGATATTCGGGCAGCCAGAAAATGACGAAATAAATGACCGGGTCCGTGAAGAAGCGCGCCAGGATCAGGGTGTAGCACTCGCGCATGGCGATGACTTTTCGCCAATTGATGCTGGAAGGCGCGGCGGGCGTGGCGTCTTGGGGCGGCTCGACCTGCGCTTTGATTGAGGCGTATTCGTCGGCGCGCAACAGGCGGCTCAAATGCGGCGGCTGGTAAAAAAACAGCCACGCCACCAGCCACAAGATGCCCAGCGATCCCGTAAACAGGAAGGCGAAGCGCCAGCCGAAACGTAACGTGAGGTAAGCCACCATGGGCGGGGCGATGGCCGATCCCAGCGAAGATCCGGCATTGAAGATGCCGACGCCCAGCGCACGCTGGCCTGGCGGAAACCACTCGGCGACGGCTTTGGCGGCGGCCGGCCAGTTACCCGGCTCACTCAGGCCCAGTAGGAATCGCGCCCACCCGAGCGACCAGATGCCGCGCACCAGGGCGTGCAGCATGGCGGCCACCGACCAAGTGGCGACGAAGACCGCGAACCCGCGCCGCGTTCCCAGCCGGTCCACCAGATAGCCCGACCCGGCGTACATGATGGCATAGGCCACGAAGAAAAACGTGATCACGTAGGAGTAGGCCTGCTCGGTCATGTGGAATTCGGCGCGCAAGTCGCGTGAAACGATGGAGAGGGCGAGGCGGTCGGCGTAATTGATCATCGTGGAGAAGAACAACAGGGCCGCGATGATCCAGCGGAGTCGGGGGATTTTCACCGGGTTCGCTCGGATGGCAGGAAGGCTCTAGCGTAACTCGGGCGGGCCCGGGCGTGTCAACTTGCGGCTGGCGCGGGACTCTTGGGGAAGAGCGCGGACGGCGCTAGCTGGGCACTTCGTAGGGCGTACTGACTCGGATCTGCAGATTCCAGGTCGGAACGGAGGGCGCCGACCACGTTGCCGACCGGCCAAGGAACGCCGAGACCAGCGATACCGGATAGGTCACGGTGATGATGACGCGATCCTCCGGCTGGCCTATGCTGGCGGTGGGGCGCGAGACCGTTACGTTGGAAGCGGTGAGGCCGAAAGAAGGCGTCTGCGCTTGGGCCGGAGTGGTTGCGCCGTAAAACACCAGGTTCGTGATGGATGTGGGGTCAAAAATGTTCACTGCGCCCCCAGCGGGCCGCATTGCGAGTGCGATCAGTCAAGGTTTGATGGACGAAGAGCATCTCCCCCGACATCGAACACGCCGAAGAAGAGAGTCAGGAACACGACCAGTGTCAGCACTGATTCCAGCATCGAACTGCCTTTTTGGCGGTGGCGTTTGTTTGGGTGCATGTAAAAAAACCTCTATGGAGGGGTCAGAATGCCCATGTACGGGAAGGTTGCGTTGGGCTTGCCGCTCAAATTGCAAGTTCCGAAGACGGCATCGATGCCGAAACCGGTAATCGAGACAGTCATCTGCGTGGGCGCAGGCAGCGTTCCCGATCCGCCGCCTGTGACGAAGAGCGCGACATTGCTGGCTCGTGGCGTGCCGTTTTTCAGGCGTCTTGCGCCAGACCCACGCGGTTTGCCAGTCGCTCCAGTTCGCCTAGAAACGCGCCAGCAACGCGCGGGGCGTCGTATGGTGCGACACGGGTGGCTCCGGCGGTCGCGATGGATCGGCGCAGATCCGGGCTGTTGTACAGGGTTTCCAAGGCTTCGGCCAGCGCCCGATGACTATCGGGCTCGACTAGAAGAGCGTGCGGGGCCACTTCTGGAGCGGCCGCGGCGCGCGCCGCCACAATGGGGCATGACGCCGCCATGGCCTCCAGAAATACGATGCCGAAGCCCTCTTGCACGCTGGGCAGGCAAAACACATCGCAGCGACGGTACTCGCGCGCGAGCTGGCGGCGATCGAGCGTCCCGAGCCAGCGAACCGCCGGCCCAAGTTGCAGCGAACGCCAGAGCCGCTCAAGCCTGCTAAGTTCCGGACCTTCACCTGCAATGCGCAGCTCCAGCCGGGGAATCCGCGCCTGTGACTCCGCCGCGGCGCGGAGCAGCAAATCGACGCGCTTGCGGCGGTAGAGGCGGCATACACAGAGCACCACAAACCGGGCGGGATCGGGCTCGCCACCTTCTTGGTGGAGCAGCTCGCGCCATGCGGCGAGATCGATCATCTCGGGAATAACGCCGGGCTCGCGGACCACACCGTAGAACTGTTTCAGCCGGTCCGCCGAATACGTGCTCGTGGTCAGGACACGGTCGGCACCCTTTACGTGGCGCGCCTCCAGTCGCGCTTGCAAAGCCAGGGTCGCGCGCGTCAGGCAGTGCTCGAAACGCATTTCATCCGCGATGACGCCCTTGATGGCGGCAATGTGCGGGCGTGCTGTATGGCCGGCGATGCTGTAACCGTCGAGATCGAATCCTACAGTGACGTCGTAGTCGTCCCACCGGCGCCGCACCAGTGAAGCGTTGAATAGCAGGCGCCCCGCGGTAATGATCGGCAGCCGTTTATCTGGCGCGATGACGTCCACTCGCACCCCCATCGTACGCAGAGCCCCAGCCAGTGTCGCGATGCCGACAAAGGTACCGCTGCCTTCGCGCACGTTCAGCGGCGTCGAGGTGATGAATGCGGCACGGAGCGGCGCGCGCCTGTCCATGAGACCAAGATCGCACAGCGCCAGAAGGCGTCGCCTCTGTGCCGCTCCCGCCCTCTATAATTGAGTCATATGAAATCGTTCGTCCCCATCGTGATGGTGTGCGCAGGTGTGTCACTTGCGGGACAGCAGCCTGCACAGAAGCCTGCCAGCGTCGAGCCGTCCGATACCCGCATCATCCTCGAAGTCAACCGCGTCAACATGCTTTTCACAGTCACCGATAAGAAGGGCAAGTTCATCACCGATCTCGGCAAAGAAGATTTCCAGGTGACCGAAAACAAGCGGCCGCAAACCATCCAGGAGTTCACCGCCGAAAGCGATCTGCCGCTGCGCATCGCCATCCTGATCGATACCAGCAACAGCATCCGCGACCGTTTCCGTTTCGAGCAGCAAGCCGCGGTGGACTTCATCACCAGCGTGATCCGTCCGCGCCAGGACAAGGCCATGATCGTGAGCTTCGACTCCTCGGCTGAGCTGGTGGCCGATCTGATCGACGATCCCGAGAAGCTCGCCGCCGCCGTGCGCAGCTTGCGGCCGGGCGGCGGTACCGCCCTTTACGACGCCCTGTACTTCGCGTGCCGCGACAAACTCCAACAGGATCAGCCGCGCCATAAGTTTCGCCGCGCCGTCATCATCGTGAGCGATGGCGACGACAACCAGAGCCGCGTTTCCCGCGATCAGGCGCTCGAAATGGCGCAGAAGGCCGATGCCGTGATCTATTGCATCTCGACGAATATCTCACGCATCGAAGCCGACGGCGACAAAGTGCTCAAATATCTCGCGCTCGAGACCGGCGGCCAGGCTTTCTTTCCGTTCAAAGCCGAAGACCTCGCGCAGTCTTTCGAAAACATCGCCAATGAATTGCGCCATCAGTACAACGTTTTCTACCGCCCCGATCCGCTCAAGACAGATGGTTTGTACCACACGGTGGACCTGAAAGTGAAGGGCCGCAAAGACCTGATCGTGCGCGCGCGCAAAGGATATTACGCGCCCAAGATGTAGAGTCGCTTTTGAAGCGGACGCAGCGTGCTCCCGCCACGCTCAAAACCACCGCATCAGCCGCAAAATCCCTAGCAGCAGCACTGTCATGGCCAGCATTACGCCGCCCACAATGGTGCTGCCATGCGGCGAATCGATGAAAGGCAATCCCTTGAGGTTCATGCCATAGATGCTCGAAATAACGAGCGCAGGCAGCGCAATCGTGCCCAGCACCGTGAGCACTTTCATCACCTGGTTGGTGCGGTTGGCGACGCTCGAAAGATAAATATCGAGCGATCCCGTCAGCAAATCGCGCTGCATTTCGACCAGATCGAGATTGCGCGCCACATGATCGTACACATCGCGCAGGAATGGCCACAGGTCGCGATGGATCAGCTCCGATTCCGACCGCTGCAGATGCGCCGTCAGGTCGCGCGTATTTACCAGCACGCGCCGCAGCAGAATCAGGCTGCGCTTGGTCTCGAAAATCTTGGCCAGTTCCTCGGGCGTGGGCCGGTCGAGCACCTGGTCTTCCAGGTCGTCGATTACGTCGCTGAAATGATCGAGCACCGGCAAATAGGTGTCCACCACGCCGTCGGTCACGCGATAGAATGCTTCGTCGGCGCGCTTCCCTGTGGCTGCCGCTCGCGCCTGCTCGATCATCCGCCGGCACGCGGTTTGCTTGGGTTCTTCGACAGTGATGAGAAAATCCCGCCCCAGAAATACGTCGAGATCCGCTACCGCGAGCGATCCGTCCTCGGCCACCTGCACCGTCTTCAACACCGCGAAGAGATATCCGCGCGTCTCTTCCACTTTTGCGTTCTGATAGCGATGGCGGCAGTCTTCGATGTGCAGCGGGTGCAGGCGATAACGCTCGGCCAGCCGGTCAAGCTCCGTATCCTGCGGGTCGCGAATCTCGTGCCACTCCATGTTTATTCTGGCCGACTTGTGATTAAAGGATCAGCATACAATCCCCGTAAGAATAAAAGCGATATTTTTTCTCGATGGCGTGGCGATAGGCCCCGAGCACCAGATCGGTGCCGCCGAACGCGCACGCCAGCAGCAGCAGACTCGTGCGCGGCAGATGAAAGTTCGTCAGCATCGCGCCGGTGCGGGCGAATTGAAAGCCCGGGTAGATGAACAGGTCGGTCTCCCCGCTAATCCCGCCGTGCTCATCTTTGTGATGCGCGCTTTCCCGATTTGCACTCTTCCGATTTGCGCTTTCAATGCTGCGCACGCTCGTCGTCCCCACCGCAACCAGCCTCCTGGCGGCGTTCATCTTCGCCGCGTTCTCGGCCGTGATGCTGTAGCGCTCGGCATGCAGCCGGGCCTTATCGATTTGTTCCGCGTGGAGCGGCTGAAACGTGCCCAGTCCGACGTGCAGTGTGACGTACGCAATCTCCGCGCCCGCCGCACGGCAGCGTTCCAGCGCCTCGGGCGTGAAGTGGAGTCCCGCCGTGGGCGCGGCGACCGAGCCTTTTTCGCGTGCGAACACGGTCTGGTAACGCTCGCGGTCCGCCGTCGTATCGGCCCGCTTGATGTAAGGCGGCAGGGGCACGTGCCCGATCCGATCCAGCGCCGCCCCCACATCGGTGTCAGTCAAGAACCGCAGCGTGCGCTCGCCGAATTCGCCGCGCGCAGTGATCTCGGCTTCGAGTCCGCCATCGAACCGCACGCGCTCACCCGTTCGCATCTTCTTTCCCGGACGCACAAGCGCTTCCCACTCTTTGCCATCCGCGGAGACCGGCCGCAGCAGAAATACCTCCACCGTTCCACTCAGGTTCTCCTGACGCTTGGGATTCCGCCGGCCCACTGGCAGCGCGTGCACGCCCGCGCGGTGGCCGAAGAGCCGGCAGGCAAAGACGCGCGAATCGTTCAACACCACGCAGTCGCCCGGCCCCAGAAACTCCGGTAGGTCGCGGAACATGCGATCCTCCCAGCGCTGTTCTGTCCGATACAACACCAGCATGCGCGCCCCCGCGCGGTCCGCAAGCGGCGATTGCGCGATCAGCTCCGGCGGAAGTTCGTAATCGAAATCGGCGAGTTGCACCCACCGACCACTCTACCCTGCCCGCTCTTGCCGATGCGTAGCGCGGGGCCATGCCGTTTTTGCGAGGATCTGCGGCCGCCCGTTGCTGGTAGCCGCCGCGCAGGAAGACGTGCAACAGTGAATCTACCAGCCTACGCTACTCAATGGCGATCCGGTCGAAGTCGCCACCGTCGTCGACGTCAATTTTACGCTGCCGCCCGAGAATTAACCGATCGGAAACAGCTCCTGTTGCCGCTCGTCTTCCCATAATTCCGGCCGGTAATCGACCGGCGCCGACGCCAGCCCGTAGCGATCGCGAATCTTGCGCACGCGCTGGCGCAATTCGTCGGTGTACGGCCCGCGCAGGTACGGACTTTTTCGAAACCGCTCCTCGTAGCGCCGCACCAGATGCGGAAAGCGTTCGCGCAGGAACGGAAAGAACACCTTCTGCGCCGAGGGCATCAGGAACAGAACGCCGCCGCCGAAATATTGCGCGCCCGCGTCTTTGGCGGCTTTGGCCAGGCGGTCCAGGTCGCGGTCGCGATCCGTAATCAGCGGCAGAATCGGATTCGGAAAAACACCAACACAAATTCCGCCCTCTGCCAGTTTGGTCACCGTAGCCAGCCGCAGATCGGGCCGAGGCGCGCGCGGCTCGAGCACCCGCGCCAGGTCCGCCTTGAGTGTGGTGATGGTGATGTTCACATCCAGCACATTGGCGCGCCCAATTTCCGCCAGCAGCGCCACATCCCGCTGGATCAAATCCGATTTCGTCGTGATCGAGACCCGCCAGCCGCGCTCTTTGGCGAAAACTTCGAGGATCGACCGCGTCCGGCCGAACCGCCGCTCGGCGGGTTGATAGGGGTCGGTCGCCGTGCCGATGGCAATCGCCTCGTGCTTGTCGATTTTCCGCAGCTCGCGACGCAGAATTTCATCTACGCCGGCCTTGGCATAAATCCGGTCCTCGAACTCAGCGGCGTCCCGCTCCATGAATTCGTGGGTGTAGCGGGCGTAACAGTATTTACATCCGAATTCGCAGCCGCGGTAAGGATTAATCGTCCAGCGGAACGGCATTCCAGGCCGGCATCGATTCAACACGCTGCGCGCGGCAATTTCGAAATACTCGACGCGCCTCTTGGCTTCGAGCAGATCGCTCTCCGCCGCCATCCTGGCAATGCCTACTAAGCGCTGATCGCCCGAAATCTCGAACAGCATTAAGCTATTTTCGCCTTTTGTTCGCCGTTTTGCAAGCTACAATTTGTGTTGCGATTCCCATGCCTTCTCCTGCTGTCAGTGCCGCTTTTCGCCCAGGGCAATTACGAAGTCCAGGTGTACGGCTCCGATACCGTCGAGCCCCACAACACCATGGTCGAGCTGCATAGCAACTTCACGTTCCAGGGCACTAAATCGGTCATGGACGGGCAGTATCCAACAGAGCATCAGCTGCACGAAACACTCGAAATTACGCACGGCTTTAATGATTGGTTCGAGACCGGCTGGTACGTGTTCTCGAGTGCCGGACCGGGCCAGGGATGGCAGTGGGTTGGCGACCACATACGCCCACGTGTACGCATCCCTGAGAAATGGAAATGGCCCGTGGGGCTGAGCCTTTCGACCGAAATCGGGTATCAGCGGGCCGTTTTTTCCGCTGACACCTGGACCTGGGAGATCCGGCCCATCATCGATCAGAAGCGCGGCAAGTGGTATTGGTCGTTCAACCCGTCTTTCGACCGGTCGTTCCACGGCCCCAGCGTCAGCAAGGGCGTCGAGTTTTCGCCCAACTTCAAGGCAAGTTACGATTTCACCCCGAAAGTCACCGGCGGCCTGGAGTACTACGGAGCGCTCGGCCCAGTCACCGGCTTCGACCCCCTGCGCGAACAGCAGCAGCAGATTTTGCCCGCCATCGATCTCAACCTCTCGCCCAACTGGGAATTCAACCTGGGCGTCGGCGTCGGCGTGACCCATGGCACGGATCACCTGCTAGTGAAAATGATTCTGGGATACCGGTTTAAGCTGTAGCGATCCGATCGCCATCGCGATTGACGATGCCGTTGCTGCCTCGTGGGGCGGCGCCGACTCCCCGCTACCAACTGTGGCAGAATCTCAGCATGCAACAGCTTTCCCGGCGATCGTGGATGGCAGGCGCGGCTTTGGCTTCCCAGGCTGTTCCGCGCGAAATCGTGCGGCTGCCGAAAAAGGTGCGGCTAGCCATCCTCGGACTCGAAGGCCATACCAGCGAGATTCTCGATCCCATGAATCGCCTGCCCGACGTCGAACTCGCGGCGGTATGGGATCGCGATCCGAAAGTCGCGCAGGATTTCGCCGCCGGCAAGCACGGCCGCGGCGCGCGCGCCTATGGCGCTTGGCGCGAGCTGCTCGATCACGAAAAGCTCGACCTGGTTGGCATCTGCGGTACCAACGGCGAACGCGCCGAAATCATTCTCGAATGCGCCAGGCGTAAGCTGCACATCATAGCCGAGAAGCCGCTGTCCATAACCGCCGCCGATCTCGATCGCGTCAAGCATGCCGTGGCCGAAAGCGGCATTCGCCTGACGATGCTGATCTCGATGCGCTTCGAAGGCGTGTACCGCGCGCTTCGGCAGATCGTGGGCTCGGGCGAAATCGGCGAGGTAGCGCAAATCTCCGCGCAGAAATCCTATAAATTGGGCGACCGCGCCGAGTGGATGCGCAACCGAGCGACATTCGGCGGCACGATCCCCTATATTGCGGTCCACATGGTGGATCTCATGCGCTGGACCAGTGGGCGGGAATTGGTGGAAACCGTTTCGTTCCAGGGTCGGGTCGGGTTCCCGCATTTGCGCGAAATGGAGAACACCACCGCGACGATTTTTCGTCTCGACAACCAGGGTACCGCCGCGCTGCATATGGACTATCTGCGGCCCGATACCGCGCCAACCTGGGGAGACGACCGCCTGCGCCTGGCAGGAACACGCGGTGTAGCCGAGTACCAGGCGGCGACCGGCGTCACGCTCGTCACCGCTAATCAAGCCCCGCGCCAGATTCGAGACCTGCCGCCCGACGGCTCCCTTTTCCTCGATTTCTTAGCCTCGGTATACCTCGGAAAACCGTCAGGACTAGACCTGAGGGATATCTATCGTGTGAATGAGATTGTGCTGGCAGCACGCGACGCAGCGGATCAGCACCGGTTCGTGCGCCTCTAGACGATCACGCCGTTTTCCAACTTCTATCCTCTCTGCCGTCAATAGTTTAAGAGTTTGCCGTCGACCCTTCGCGAGTCCGATCCGGTACGTTCGGATCAGATGACCGATCCGATTATCATCACGCCTCCACCGACCGCACTCTGATCACGGGTTAAACCCCAATGCAGTTCGGCGCGCACAGAGTCGCGCGACCCCTCTTTGAACCAAAAGATAAGTGCCATAACTCTGGCAAACTCTGGTATGCTTCCCTGGGGGTATTGGCAACATAATACTCCCGGAGACTACCAGGCCTCCCCCAAATCCACTGAAGACGGCTGGCATGTATGAGAAAGACGGGCAGTTTAGCCTGCTTCGCTCTCATTGTCGCTGGCGTCGGGACGGTGCTTCGGACCGGTCCAACCAAAAAGGTGAGGCTTTTCAAGCCGCCTTCCCAAGAACGCAGAGAACAACTGCGCGTCCCGCCACGTCTAAACGAGGCCTACCACCTCCTTCTTTCAGGGCACTACTTAAGGGCTGAAGAACTATACGGTTCAGTACTCGAGGAAGCTAAGAGCCTAGGCGCCGCGGAACGCGCCGGCCGCTGTCTCACCGCGATCGGCAATTGCCAGTTCGCGACCTTCCGATACCGCGCCGCACTAAGGAGCTACCTGGAAGCGCGGACGTTTGCGCAAGCGGCGCAAGACTGGGCCAACCGGGGCAGCCTGAGCGCCAATATTTCCGGGCTGTTCCTCCAAATGGGAGATATGGAAAGCGCGGCGCTTTCCGCCGAACAAGCGCTGGCCGATTTTAACCGGAAGGACTTTCGGGGCGGCAGATCCCGCTGCCTGATTCTGCTGGCAGTTATCCGTGCGAAACAAAGCCAAATGGAGAAGTGCGAAGCGCTGACCGGCGAGGCTATCGACCAGTCCTACAAGGAAGGCGATTGGATGGCCGTGGCGCAAGCGTGGGACCATCTGGGCGAAGAATACCTGGCGCACGGGCAATTGGCCGGGGCCGAGGGCGCCCTCACCGAAGGATTCCGCATTCGCCGCGTGCATGACCTTCCTCAACTGGACAGCTCTTATCTCAATCTGGGAAAACTGCGCATGGCGCAGGGGGATGCCGGATCGGCTCTACGCCTGCTGGACGAAGGGATCGGCGGGCAAAAGCGCGCGGGTACGTTTGTCCCGCCATGGGAGGTGTATCACGCCCGCGGACAGGCGCGCCTGGCCCAGGGCAGCGCCGAGGCGGCGCTCGCCGATTTTGAGAAAGCCCTAGATCTAGCTCGTGAATGGCGTGTCGAAGTTCTCCCTGCCGATTTCACGCGCATCAGTTCGGAGGGGGGTTTACAAGAAATCTATTCATCTTATATCGATGCGGCCGGTCAATTAAGCAGATCGCGCGGCCGCGCCCAACGGATCCGTCAATGCTTCCGGGCTGCGGAGGAAAACCGTGCGGCGAGCTTGCACGCGTTGTTGCGAGAGCCGGGTATTTGGCGCCCAGCGATGCTGCCACGGTACTGGGAGACGCTGGCACAATTGCGCATCGCCGAAACTTCTCTCATGCAATCCGACACCGAGCCGCGGCGCAAGGAAATCCGCCAGTTGCGCGCGACCCTGATCATGCTCGAGGCTGGGAGCGGTTCCAATGCCGATGTGGCGACCGATGAACTGCTGGCGCGCACGCAAGCGAACCTGCCACAGCACGCGGCGCTTCTCAGTGTCCATTTAGGCGAGAAGCAATCATTTCTTTGGGCGATCAGCCGCAACCAGTTCCGCATGTATGAGCTGGCGGGCAAAGCCATTCTGACGGCGGCCACAGCGCAGTTCTCGGATGCCGTGCGCGCAGGTGATGCCTCCGCCGCTCCCCGAGGGCGGGCTCTCTACCAGATATTGTTCGGAAGCCTCGAAGCGCCTTTCCTGGGCAAGCGTGAATGGCTGCTGGCGCTGGACGATCAAC
>DATLVQ010000501.1:0-12000 GCA_035577325.1 Bryobacteraceae bacterium
GCTCTGGCCCCTGGCGCTCGCGTTCTTCTTCTGGCCGCAGGGTGTTGCGACGTCGCAGACCACGCCGGCGAGGCATGGTAATAGGTCGAATAGGCCTCGGTATCCACACTTCCCGAGGTTCCCATGCCGATCAATCCGAGTCTGACCTTTTCCATTGTCCTCAGGCCGGTAGAGCGCGTTTGAAGATGCGCAGCCAGTTGCCGTGCATAATCCCTTCGATATCCCCGTCCGAATAGCCACGCGATTTGAGAATCGCCGGCAGCTTTTGCAGGTCGGCGATGGTGTTGACATCGTGCGGCGTCTGTTCTGTGCCGAATTCCCCATCCAGATCGCTGCCCACCGCGATGTTGCGCGCGTTTCCCGCCAACTGGCAGATATGGTCCATGTGATTGACCACATCTTCCAAGCTGACCACGGTGTTTGGCGTGGCGCCGGCCACGAATTTCGGATAGAGCATCCAGATATCCAGGACTGCGCCGATGACGGCGTCACGCTCGATGAGGCAGCGAAGCTGGTCGTCGGAGAACTGGCGGTCTCCGGGAACCAGGGACCGGCAATTGTTGTGGCTGGCCCAAATGGGACCGTCGAAAATTTTGAGCGCCTGCCAGAACGCATCGTCGGCGAGGTGCGTCACGTCGAGCGCCATGCCGGCCTGGCGCATGGCGTGGAGAAGATCGGGACCTTGGGACGTCAAACCTCCCGGCGAACCGGTGCCGTGAGCGTAAGTGCCGACGCCGAAGTGCGATATACCGGCGGCGCGCAGACCGCGCTCCCACCAGAAACCAACATGGGCAGCAGAGAGAATCGGATCCGCGCCTTCCATGCTCAGGATGTAACCTAACGGACAGTGGTCGGGATGGGTATTCCACTGGGCAAGATGGGCCTCGACATCGCGCCACGTGCGCAACTGGCGGAGCTGGCCCTGCGATTCCAGAATGTTGTAGTACGCGAGCTGGCCCTGCGCCATGGCCGATGCGATAGCCTGGTTCTTGAAATCGATGTTCGTGTTCCCACGCGGATTGGAGCGGGCGAGCACTGTCGCAATCGAAATGGCCACTTCTCCCCGGCGCATTTCGGGGAGGGCCACGGTATTCGTGCCGCGGCCCTGCCCCGGCATTCCCTGTTCGGAGCGCCGGATGTCGGAGACCGGCCGGGTCAGATCGCGGTTCCAATTCACCGCGTTCAAAGACAAGTCGAGATGAGCGTCAATCAGGAGCATGCGATCAAGTTTGGCGGGACCAGCGAACGGCACGAACCCCCGTTGGCTACCCGGTGTTGCAGTGTTCTGCCTATTACGACCTGGGTACTCACGTTCGGACGGACGCTTCGGGGGATCGGATGCCTCCAGGAGGGAAATATGTCACAGCCCGGCGGAATGTGTCAATTCGAGACGACGCTTTTGTCACGACCAGGCTAAATCAGCGAGTGCGACTCGACGCTCGTGAAGACGACCGGCGGCCTTGTGCACGCGCGCATGGAGGCGGCAACGCAAATGGCAGAGGGCGGCTGCCTCCCGATCAAGGCGTAACCACGCACTCGAACCTGGCCCTGAATTCGCGGTATGGCGTATCAGTTTTTGCGGGAGCACCGAGGGGCCAAAACGCGCCGGGTTTGCTCGACACGTCGCTCAATCACGCTAAATCTGCCTGAGCAGCCATTTCACGGCGCGTTTTTGCAGCTCGAGATGCGCGTGGACCCACATCGCGTGATTCGTATGACCGACCGCGGTGAAGACCACGCGCCCTTTTCCGTAGGGATACGCCCATCCCGCGACAGATTTCCGGCCGTGATTCTCGTACTCCAAGCCATCGAGGTTCTCCGACTCCAGAATCACGTGCTTCGGGTCCTTGTCATAAGCGACGAAATGCTGTTCGTCGTTGACCATGAAATCGCGGATGCCTTGTGTAATCGGGTGCTCTTTGTTCGTCACCCGCACCTGGAACGGCCTCAGCTCCGGATGTCCGATGTAGGCGCCGCCCATCACTTCGCGGTAATTCTTAGACGACAGCGACACGTGGCTGTTATTGTGCAACGAATAAAATCCGCCGCCGGCCATCACGAAATCCTTCACCGCCGCACCTTGCTCTTCGGTAATCCAGGATTCCGGCTTAGGCTCGGGAAAAACGTTCTCCAGCCCCCGCTCGTAGCCGTAAGCGTCGGGCCCGAGATATCCGTTCGGCCAGATCATGCCATCCCGCAAACAGAGAAACAGATCGTAGTTCTTGAGCAAGTCTCGCGAGAGCTGATCGTAGAGAATCGTGTAGTCCACCGGGATTCCGACTTCCCGGAAGACCCGGTCCAGGCTGACGCGAATGTAGTCGGCATTATGGTAGCGGTCGCCAATGAGCGCGAGCGCCCTCGGCCGCTTGCCGGAAGTCTGGCCGCCCGCCTGCGCCAGTAAGCCTGCGCCGGCCGCTCCGCCCAGCAGCCGTCTTCGAGAAATCGCCGTCAGGAAAGAATTCATTGTTTACACCTCGTCGTAGAGAAGAACCGTGTATGCTTTCGAGGCGAGCGTCTTTTCGATTGTCGGCCAAACCTGCTGGTGCGTCGCCGTGGCCACCCAGGCTTTCCGCTGGTCCTCGCTGGCGAAGGTCAGTTCGAACCGGTAGTTCGCGCCGGTGGGAGCCGTGCCGGCCAGCGTCGAACGTAGCTTGAGCATTTTCACACCGATGAATCCGGGCTGCTTACTCGCGGCCGGCAGAAAGACCGTGTGGAAATTGTGCAGCATTTCGTGCTCCCGGGCCGTGTCCACCGACAAATCGACGTGCAACTGGATGGGGCTTTGCTTCGATTCCGTGCGCGCCGCCGTTGCAAACATCCCTGCGAGCATGGTTCTCAAACAGGTTCTCCGTTTCATATCTCCTCTTTCTCGCTCTCATACTGCCACCCGCGCAATGTGATTCCCTCATTACCGATCCGGCTGGCGGAACGATCAAGTATACAGACCTGAAGACGTTCGACCAAGCCTTGCGATGCAGCCTTCTATAATACTGCGTAAGCCTTGTTTTTTCTGATACTTATACCCAACAAACCAAGACGTTTCTTCCCGGTGACAAGACCGTGTCCGGCGTGACCTAATTGTAACTGCCGCGTCTATCCTCAGTGGGTAGAAGAGGATCGCGATAAACTCGGGGGTTATGCTGCAAGACGCGGCCGGCGCGGTGAGCGCGAGGGCTGTTGCCAAGGTGGACGAAGCCACCCTAATTCGCGCTGTCCAGCGCGGTGATCAGGATGCCTTCGAGCAGCTGGTCCGCGCCTACGATCAAAGTGTCTTGCGACTAGCCATGAACCTGCTGCGGTCGCCCGAGGACGCGCGGGACGTTTATCAGGAAGCCTTCTTGCGGGTCTACCGGAACATTCATACGTTCCGGTTCGATTGCAGCTTTCATACATGGCTTTACCGGATTGTGACGAACATTTGTCTTGACCATCTACGCAAGCGGAAAGTGCGCCGCGAAGAATCGGCCGTTGTGGAAACCGCCGACGGCCCGGTGGACCGTATGGACAGTTTCGAACAGGAAGGCACGCATGCGAATCCAGAGCGTCGGATGTGGAACACCCAGCTCGGCGACCGCATTGAGAACGCGCTAGGCGATCTGACGCCTCGTGAGCGAACCGTTTTTGAGCTGCGCCACTACCAGGGGTTGCGGCTGCGCACCATCGGCGAAATGCTGGGAACCAGCGAAGAGGCGGCTAAGAACTGTCTGTTTCGCGCTACTCAGAAAATGCGGGTGGTGTTAGGAGATTTGGTATGAATTGCGATGCAGTAGTCAAATCGATTCCTTTTTATTTTTATGGCGAAGTCGCGCCCGATGCCGAGGACGCGATCGAGGAGCACATTGAGATCTGCGCTCCGTGCCGCATGGAATGGGAGCGGCAGAAGGCGCTGGCTTCGGCGCTCGACCGGCACGCGCTGGCGCCGTCCCCCGAATTGCTCGCCGAATGCCGCCACGACCTGGCGCGCGCCATCTATCGCGAGGAATCGCCCGAAGTGCGCCGCTCGGCTTCCGATCCCTGGGGACTTTTCCGCGAGGCCTTCTCCTCGCTGTGGCGACCCGGTATCCGTTTCCGCCAGCCGGTGGGAGCTGTGGCGTTGATTGCTCTCGGATTCTTTGCGGCCCGGTTCACGGGCACGTGGCCTGCCGGCGCCAGTTTGGCGAGCTTCACTCCCGATGCTATGGTTTCGAGCATTCGCTCCGTCCAGCCGGATAACGCGGGCAGCGTGCAGATTTCGCTCGATGAAACGCGCCGCCGCGTGGTCTCCGGCCGGCTGGACGATCACAACATCCAGCGCCTCCTGATGGCCGCGGCCCGCGAGCAGGACAATCCTGGCGTGCGCGTGGAATCCGTTGAACTATTGAAAGATCGAGGCAGTTCCGCAGCCGTGCGCGGCGTTCTGCTCGAGGCTGTCACGCACGATCCCAATCCCGGCGTGCGGCTGAAGGCGCTTGAAGGCCTGAAGAGTTTTGCAGCCGATGGAGAAGTGCGCAAGACGCTCGCGCAGGTGTTGCTGAAAGACCAGAATGCCGGCGTGCGTATCCAGGCCATCGACCTGCTGATTGCCAACCGGGATCCGGCCACTGTAAGCACTCTGCAAACCCTCATCGGCAAGGAAGACAACAATTACATTCGCATGCGCTGCCAGAATGCGCTGCGCAATATGAATGCATCGGTCGGAACGTTTTGATGGGCAGCAAGGAAATTCAACTCGGAGTGATGGCGCTGGCGACCGTGGCCGCCTTCGCGGGCGAGACGCAGCTGCATCGCGAAGGGGCTTTCTGGGTTGAAGTCGAAAAGGGATCGTCGCAGGTAGCCGCGCACGGAAATATCCGGATCAGCACCATCGGCGGCGTAACAATTAAAGGGGCTCAGGGAACTCAGCTGGCTTACACCGTAGTGAAGCGCGTAAAGGCCGGCAATGAAGTCCAGGCTCGGCGACTGCTCGGCGTCTACAGGGTTCGCGTATCCCGGCAGGGTGACCTGACCTATCTGGTGGTGCAGGGCGGCTCGGAGATGGCGGAGCTCGAAGTAATCGCGCCCCAGAGTTCGAATCTGGTGGTTGTGAAGACGGCGGGCGGCGCAGTCGAGGCCGTGAACTTCGCTGGCGAAGTCAAAGCCGAGACCGGCGGCGGGCGCGTAAACATCGACCAGGTTGTAGGTGACGTGAGCGCCAAAACCGCGGGCGGCGACGTAACGTTCGGCAAGATCGGCGGTGACGTCCGCTGCGTCTCCGGCGGCGGCACCATACGTGCCGACAACATTCGCGGCGAAGCGGTTTTCGCCACGGGCGGCGGCGACATCCAGGTGCAACAAGTGGATGGGCCCGTGCACTGTTCGACCAACGGCGGCGCCATTCACGTGGCGCAGGCGGGCAACATTGTTATTGCCGACACCGCCGGCGGACCCATCGACGTGGGCTACGCCAAGGGCATGGTTACGGCCAAAAATTCGGGTGGGCCGATTCAAGTGGGTTCGGCATCCGGCGCACGCTGTGAAAGCGCCAATGGCGCTATCCATTTGACCAGTGTTGGCGGCAGCCTCAAGGCGTCCACCGCCATGGGCAGCATCATCGCCCGTTTTCAAACGCAGCCCGTAGCGGACTCCTTTCTGAGTACTGGCGCCGGTGACATTACGGTTTGGATTCCGTCCAACCTGAGGATCACGCTTCGGGCGCAGAACGCGAGCTATGGCGGCCCGCGGCGTATAGTCTCAGATTTTCCGGATATTATGGTCAAGCTCGCCGGTGCGGCGACTGTTGCCGAAGGCGCTTTGAATGGTGGTGGGCCGCTGGTTCGCATCGCCGGAACGGGCGGCACGATTTACATCCGGCGGGAAGAGAAGTAACCGGGCGGAGCCGCGACAAGCTGCACGCCGGTCGAATTTGAACGTAGCGGCGAACCTGCCGTATGAAGAGGATTTTGTTATGGGAACCAAGTTCATGATGTCGGGGATATGTCTTGCAGGCTTGTTGGGGACGGCGACCTATGCCGCCCCGCCCGCTCCAGCGCGAGCACGCACGGCCGCGCGGCGCGTGGTCCTCTCGCCAGGATCGAGCTATCTTGGAATCGCGGTGGTCGAGATTGAAGCCGACCGCGCCAAAGCGCTTCACCTCAAAGAAGCGCGCGGGGTGGAGGTTACCTGCGTGGACGGAGATAGTCCGGCCTCCAAGGCCGGCTTGAAACCCGGTGATGTCGTGCTCGAATACAACGGCGAGCGCGTAGAGGGCGGTGAGCAGTTCGTGCGCTTGGTGCGTGAAACGCCGCCAGGTCATAACGCAAGTCTTCTGGTAGTACGCAACGGCGCCAACCAAACGCTGACGGCGACAATCGCCCAGCGGCAACCGGCAGCGCTGGCCTTTGAATTTGACGGTGACAATTTGGCAATGGCGATGCCGCCGATGCCGGCAATGCCACCGATGCAGCCGCTGCCCGGCATCCGCATACCCGATATCCCACGCGCGTTTATGACTTGGCGCAGTCCCACCTTAGGTATCGAGAGCGAATCCCTGAATCCACAGTTGGCCGAGTTTTTTGGTGTCAAGGATGGGGTACTCGTCCGGTCTGTAACAAAGGACTCGACAGCCGAGAAAGCCGGCTTCAAAGCGGGCGACGTGATCGTCAAAGTGGATGGCGAAAAGGTCGCAAGCCCCAGGGAAATATCCAGCATTTTGCAGACGTCACGGTCGAAGAAAACGCTGCCCGTTACGGTGATCCGGCATCAGAAAGAGGTCGTCCTAAATGTGCTGCTGGATGAGAATTCACGCTGGCCGGCGTTGGATACGAAGGAGTTACTTTAGGGAAGCGGGACCTACTAAGAGGACACGGAGGAGTGAAACAGGTTGAGGTGGCGCGAACCCCGCCCTGTTTAATGCTGCATCAGGAAGCGAAAATCCCTTAAATTCAGCTTTTTTTCCGCATTAATGAGCGGAGCATCAGGTGCGATTTCTATTGTGGAATGGTAATACGCGAGCAATTCTGTTTCGTCGAATTCGATGGCCCGCGCGTACTGCCGGATGTAGCTGGTGTTGTAAATACCGCCCGGAAGCTTCTTAAACTCACCCTCTTCAATCGCTTGGAGTGATCTCTTACTAATTTTGGTGCTCTGAGAGATCTGCTCGAGCGAAAGGCCTCTGTTGTGACGGATTGAAGCTAGCCCTAAAACGCTCTTGTCGTGACCCACCGTCAATCTCCTTCTCCTGCACTCTCCTAACAGATCGGTTCTAAACGAAAAAAAGTTTAGCCCACGCTGTCAGAACTGGGGCCTGGAGCCGTGTTAAAAACAGTACGAGTGTATCACAAGTACTTTGTCTGATACACTCTTGTCGAATGTTAGTATCGCGGAGACGCTTCGCCTCTCTCGCCTCTTTGGGCCTGGCCGGGTTCCCGATGGGCCTCCGCGCCGCCCGCCCGCGCCCCAAACTCCTGGTGCTCCTAATTGCCGAACAATTTCGGTCGGATTATCTCGATATATTCAGCAATTTCTTAGTCCCCGGCGGTTTCCGCCACCTGATCGACGAAGGAGCATATTTCCCCGGGTGCCAGATGGCCTCAAGTACCTTTACTTCCGGTGGATTAGCGACTCTTTCAACAGGTGCATATCCGCAGGTCCACGGCATAGTGGCTGATACCTGGTATGACCGGACAGCGCGAAAATCGGTCTCGGCCACTCCACAAGCGCTTCAGGCGACCACCGTCGCCGAACAATTTGCAGCGGCCAGCTCGGACAACCGCATTTTCGTCTCGGCGCTCGATTTGCCGGATGCCGCGCTGCTGGCTGGGAGTGCTCAAGCTACCCTGTTTCATATGGATTCGCAAGGCGACTTTGCGGAGCGGGGCCGTTCGCGGCAACCCGCTTGGCTGGCTGACTTTAATCAGAACAATTCGGTCGAAGGTCTAAGAAATGCCCCGTGGCTCGCGCTTGGGAACAAAAAGGGTGGGCCGCCGCTCCGTACTTTGGCCTTCGATCCGACCCGCCCGGAGGATTTCCTGGCTCTTTACCGGGCTTCGCCATTCTGCCAGGCGACACAAATAGCGCTCGCCCGCGAGACGATAGTCCAGCAAAGGCTGGGTCAAGGACAGGGGGCCGATCTGCTGGCTGTCAGCCTGGGATCGGCGGCACTGCTGGGTTATGAAGTGGGGGGGGACTCTCCGCTCATGCGCGAGATGGTGCTTCACTTGGACCGGCAGGTAGAGGCGCTCTTATCATTGCTAGATAAGAACTTAGGCTCACGAAACTACGCGCTGGCTTTTACCTCGGCGCATGGTGCCCCGAGCGACCCCGACGGCCACCGCGCTGAACTGACGGTTTCGGGCGAAACCATAGCTGCCGCCATCAACCGGGCGCTTTCAGCTCATTACGATACGGGATATCGAAAGAACGTGTACGTCGAGCGCTATCTCTATCCTTTTCTGTACCTTCGGCAGGATGTGCTCCGCAAAGCTTTCATCGACCCCCGCGAAGCGCGCGTCTTGGCCGGACAAGCCGCGCTGGCGATTCCGGGAGTGGCCGGGTATTACACGGCCGACGGCGATTCGTCGCATTCCGGCGACTGGGTGAGGCGGTTTCGCAACAGCTTCCACGCGGTCCGATCCGGGGATGTGATGCTCGCTTATGCCCCTCAGCATGTGGAGTATTACGGCGACGGTCGCGGCATTTCTTACGGTTCCCTGTACAATTACGACTCGCTGGTGCCCTTAATCCTTTATGGCGCGCCGTTTGAGACGCAGCAGTTCGAGACAGCGGTCGAATCGGTAGACCTGGCGCCGACGCTGGCGCGAGTCGCAGGGATCGGCTGGCCGTCATCGAGTACGGGACGGGTACTCGGGGAAGCGCTGATTTCGGCGGCCGAGGCATGAGCGAGACGGGCTCGCCGCTCGCCATTACACTCTGCGGAATTTCGCTGCGCAATCCGGTGTTAGCCGCATCCGGCACGTTCGGTTACGGCGTCGAATTCGAAAAGCTGGTGGATCTGAATGCGCTGGGGGGCCTGGTGGTTAAGGGCCTTTCGCGCGAGCCTATGGGCGGCAATCCGGAGCCGCGGCTTTGGGAGACGCGGGCGGGCATGATCAATTCCGTGGGCCTTCAGAATATCGGGGTGCGCGCGTTCGTCGACGAAAAACTGCCGGCGCTTGCGCGATTGCGAACGGCCGTGTTCGCCAACGTGTTCGGTTATGCAACCGAGGATTACGTCGAGGTGGTACGCGTTCTCGAGGACGCGCCAGGCGTTGCCGGTTACGAGTTGAACGTCTCGTGCCCCAACACGCGGCACGGCGGGATCTACTTTTCAAACGATCCGGCGCTGCTGGCGGAAGTAACTGGTGCGGTCAAGCGCGTGGCCAAGCGGCCGCTCATCGTAAAGCTTTCGCCGAACGTGGTGCATATCGCGCCGCTCGCCCAGGCAGCAGCCGAGGCCGGGGCCGACGCCGTATCGCTCGTGAACACGTTCATCGCGCTGGCTGTGGATGCGCGCGCGCGGCGGCCGCGGATTGGCGCCGGGTTCGGCGGGCTCTCCGGTCCAGCCATCAAGCCCATCGCGCTGCGCATGGTTTATCAGGCGGCGAAGGCGGTGAAAATTCCGGTGGTGGGGATCGGCGGGATCGCGACGGGCGAAGATGCAGCCGAGTTCATGATCGCGGGCGCGACGGCTGTGGAAGTGGGCACGGCGACTTTCTGGGACCCGGCGGCGCCCGCGCGGATCGCACGCGAGTTGGGAGATTTTCTCAAAGCGCAGAAGATCGCGCGGGTGAGCGAACTCGTCGGCACGCTGCGGTGTGATGTACCATCAGCAGGATAATGCTCGGAAGCACGCCCTTACTTTTTACTGAACTGCGCGAAAACCTGCCGTCCTTCACGACGGGGATTCTACCGTCACAATCCATCGAGGAACTGATTGCGGCGGGGCACATCACTGGGAATCCGCCGGTGGCGCCAGAACAGATTCAGCCGTCGAGCCTCGATCTGCGGATTGGCCCGGTGGCATATCGCATTCGGGCGAGTTTTCTTTCCAGCCGCAACGCGCGCGTGATCGACAAGCTGGACGAGAATCACCTTTATAAGTTGGATCTGACGCGGCCCACGGTGCTCGAGCGCGGCTGCGCTTACATGGCGCCGCTGATGGAAGAGATGAACCTGCCGGCGGATATTTCCGGGAAAGCCAATCCCAAGAGCACCACCGGACGCCTGGACGTTTTTACGCGGCTCATCACCGATTACGGCAGCGAATTCGAGCGCGTGCCCGCGGGCTACAAGGGCAAGCTGTATACCGAGATTGTGCCGCGGACGTTCAGCATTGTGGTGGAGCAGGGCGTGCGGCTGAACCAGCTCCGGCTGCGGCGCGGGAATCCGCCGCCATCTGACAGCGAACTCGAGCGGCTGCACGACGAGGAGACGCTGGTCTACACGGAGAATGATGCGCCGGCCGACGCTCTGATCGCGAATAAGAGCCTGTGGCTATCGGTCGACCTGAGCGGCGACGACAGCTCCGACATCATCGGCTACAAGGCGCGGCACAATACGCCGCTCATCGATCTGGCGCGCATCAATCACTACGATGCGCTCGAATACTGGGAGCCGATTCATCGCACGAAATCGCGCAGCCTGGTGCTCGACCCCAACGATTTTTACATTCTGGCTTCGAAGGAGCGCGTACGCATTCCACACGCTTTCGCGGCCGAGATGGTGCCGTACGATCCCTCCGTGGGCGAATTCCGCATCCACTACGCTGGTTTTTTCGATCCCGGCTTCGGCTATGGCGCCGACGACATCAAGGGCACGCACGCGGTGCTCGAAGTGCGGTCGCACGAGGTGCCGTTTTTACTGGAGGACGGCCAGGTGGTGGGGCGGCTGGTGTTCGAGCGGCTATTGAGCGCGCCGAATAAGATTTACGGGCAAGGGATCGGGTCGAGCTATCAGCACCAGAGGCTGGCGTTGAGTAAGCATTTTAAGAGGTGAGCCCCGACAGAAGCCAGCGCATCAGTAATCAGGGAATGTTATTTGTCCGGCGTAGTCTGGCACGTCGCTCCGGAGGCGTCGTGCAAACGGACTTGGGAGTATGACGCGGCACACGTCCTCCAAAGTGAACTTTACGTCACCGATCACTCTCCACTCTCGCTCCATGTAATAGTTTTCCTGATCCGCGTCATCCTTCGTGGAATCAAATGGCACACAAAAGCTGAGGAAATGCCTGCCAACCATGGAGTTGATTTTCTGTGCACGCGCAATCGCCGCGTGATTCAGGGGCGTTAGGCTGTTCTCTATCAGGCTCGTGTTTCGAAGGTCGCTAGCTGTTGTCAATTGAGTCTTGATCAACTGCTCCATGAGGGCATTTCGGGTCAAGGGATCTGGCGAGCGACCATTGAACACCTCACTTGCAGCAGGATCACCCGGTGAAATGATCGAGTCTCCGGCAATGTAAAAGGCGGGGTTAGCGCCTTTTCCCACCAGGAACGACTTAAGGAAGCTTAGACCGAAAGTGCTGTACTTGTCCGTATGCATTCCGAAGTCGGCGACAGGAATGTCGCAAAAATACACGGCGTCGACCTTGATCATTGTTCGTTTCTCGAAGGAGGCGTTCTCATCAAAATTGACTCGCGCAGGTCCATCGACGTAGTCGAGGCGCGGAAGAAGTCGCTGCGCACGTAAGATTTCTACCAGCTGCCTGTATTGAGGCTCCTGATCATGAGTTCCATCTGCCTTTCGGCACCTTCGCCCGGTGAAATGCGTCAATTCCTTCGATACATACCGTTGAGAATGCATCATAGCGGACCTTCTGGCGGACTCTGTTTCCATCGATTGTAAGTCCGAACTACGGTTACGATGACCTCTCACGAGGATGAGCGAAAGCGCCGATTCATGCTTTAGAATAATTGTGTGATGCGAATCCGGTTCGACCTCATATCTGTCACGGGAAGCCGTGCATCACGGGAACGTGCATTCAGGTGGCGCAGGTGCCGGATCTCGCGGCTGCCGTGAAGAGCTCGGGAGATCATCACGGAGTACTTT
>DATLVQ010000502.1:0-10031 GCA_035577325.1 Bryobacteraceae bacterium
ACCGGCAACATGGAAATCCACCTGGACCGCAAGCTGGTGGACAAGCGCGTCTTCCCCGCCATCGATATCAACAAGAGCGGAACCCGCAAGGAAGAGCTGCTGCTGCCCAAAGAAGAACTCAACCGCGTGTGGATTCTGCGCAAGGTGCTGAACCCGCTCTCGCCCGTCGAAACCATGGAGCTGCTGCTCGACAAGTTGAGCAAAACACAGACCAATGCACAGTTCCTGGGCTCGATGAGCGGGTAGGCGTCGCGGCCATCTGCCCGGAAGCCCAGGCCATCGGCCAGGTCACGCTTTCTTTAAAAAACGGTGTAGCCTGTTCTTGTGGGGAACCAAGAGGCCGCCGGCGTACTCTCGATCGAGGGGCGCGAAGTCCGCGTGACGCACCCGGGCAAGCTGTATTTTTCGAAGCAGACGAAGCTTTCCAAGCTTGACCTGGTGCAGTATTACCTGTCGATCGCGCCGGGCGCCCTGGCCGGAATCAGGGACCGTCCCATCGTGCTCAAGCGCTTCGTAAACGGTGCGGAAGGCGAGGCGTTTTATCAGAAGCGGGCGCCCGCGGATCACCCCCCATGGCTACGGACCGTAACGCTGTCATTCCCTTCGGGCCGCACAGCCAAGGAGGTAGTCGTCGATGACTCAGCCGGGCTCGCTTGGATCGTCAACCTCGGTTGCATCGAACTACACCCTCACCCCGTTCGCTCCGGCGATCTGGATCACCCCGACGAATTGCGGGTCGATCTGGACCCAGGTCCCGGTGTCTCTTGGGCTGACGTCCGCGCCGTCGCCCTTGAGGTAAGAGCACTCCTCGAGGAAACAGGCCTTCGCGGCTGGCCCAAAACCAGCGGCTCACGCGGGATGCACGTCAATGTGCGGATACAGCCGCGCTGGAGCTTCGGTGAGGTACGTCGCGCGGCCCTCGCTCTGTCGCGCGCAGTCGAGCGGCACACGCCTGCCCTGGCCAGCTCGAAATGGTGGAAAGAGGAGCGCCACGGCGTATTTCTCGACTACAACCAGAACGCGAAAGATCGTACGACATGCTCTGCATATTCCGTGCGTCCGCTCCCTGACGCCCGCGTATCCACGCCGCTTCACTGGCATGAGGTCCCCGACTGCGAGCCGGCCGACTTTACCGTACTCACCGTTCCTCAACGCTTCGCACAGATAGGCGACCCTCACGCAGGCATGGACGCGTCGCCAGGTTCGCTCGAAGGATTGCTCGAACTCGCCGCCAGAGACGAGGCCGCGGGCCTCGGCGACGCACCCTGGCCGCCGCATTTTCGGAAGATGGAGGGCGAGGCGCCGCGCGTGGCTCCCTCACGCGCCAGGCCGGCGGCAATGACGACCAGGGCTCCGCGGACCAAGATGCCACTCGTGGTCGTCGCAAACTCTCCGAACAAAGATGCCGCATTGGCGGGTTTAGAGAGGTGGAAAACGAAAAATGCCCAGGCGGCAGGATTTCTGGCAACCGATGACGTTCTGGTCGACTCTATGCGCGGCCGGTCATCCACCTGGACCCGCATCCGCGTGAACTTGCGCCATGTGCCTGAGGAGCTAAGGCCGCCGCAACAAAAACCCGATCCCGATGACGATCCGACCCGTGAATGGCGAGTGCAGCGCACTAAGAACAACACGCGAGTTCCGAACGAAAGTTCGTGAGAGCGGCTGATAGGCTCAGCGGCCTCCGGAAAAGATGGCCATCAGCTCCTGCGGCGGAACGACTTCGAGTTGCGCATAGGTGCAGTCACTTGGCTTCTTGTCCGTGCGCCATCGTCGGAAGTGCGCCAGATGGCGGAAGCGGGTGCCTTGCATATGTTCGTACGCCACCTCGGCTACCAACTCAGGCCGCAGCGGCTCCCACGACAGGTCCTTGCCCTGACTCCAGCGGCTCTGGCCGCCCGGCATGCGATGCCCGCCTTCGCCCGCCGCGGGTTCCCCTTCTATCCAACGCTTCCAAGGATGATTGGCGAGCGCGTCCTGGCGATAGGGTGCCAAATAATCCGCCAGTTCCCGGCGTTTCTCTTGTGTGAAGCTCGCGCAAACGCCCACGTGCTGTAGCACGCCCGAATCGTCAAAAAGGCCGAGGAGCAGCGAGCCGACGTCCGTCTGATCTCCCTTCTTGTGCCAGCGAAATCCGGCCACGACGCAATCGCAATCGCGTTCGTGCTTGACCTTGAGCATCACGCGTTTGTCCGGCTCGTAGGCGCCCGAAACCGGTTTGGCCATGACCCCATCGAGGCCCGCGCCTTCGAAGCGGCGAAACCAATCTGCAGCGACGTTCGAATCGCGTGTAGCCGGCGTCAGGTGGATCGGCGGCGCCGCCGATGAAAGTAACGACTCCAGCCTCCGGCGCCGGTCTTGGAACGGATCGCCCCGCAGATCCTGGTCACCCTCGCAAAGTAAATCGAAGAATACGATCGACGCGGGAATCTCTTGAGACAGCAGCTTCACCCGCGACGCCGCCGGATGAATGCGGAGCTGCAGCGCTTCAAAGTCAAGACCATTATTCTTGGCCAATACGATTTCGCTATCGAGCACACAGCGTGCCGGCAGCTGCGACCGTAACGGCTCCAGCAATTCAGGAAAGTAACGATTCAGCGATTTTTCATCGCGGCTTTGAATCAGAATCTCGTCCCCGTCGCGAAAAATCAGCGCCCGAAACCCATCCCACTTCGGCTCGAAGATCCAGGAGCCGGCCGACGGTAATTGGTCAACCCGCTTGGAAAGCATCGGCAAGACCGGCGGGTTTACAGGAAGGTTCATTCATCTTGTTATAGCGCAGCGGGCGAGCGCCTAACTCCATTTCCCTCCCCAAAATATGATCTAATGCCTGTTCGGTTGCCCGGAGGCTTCCTGCATGAAGCGATTCACCATCAGCGCTCTCTTCGTCCTGTTGCTCGGCGTCGCCTGGATCTTCAGCGACGGCGCCCGCTCAATCGCCGCGCAAAGTAGTGCGGTGCCCGGCGTCAGCGGTCAGGGCAAGATGAGGTTCCGCGTGCTGTATACCGCGACGCATCTGCCCGCCGAAGCACAAACCGTGCTGAAAGACGCGCATGGCGGCTTCGCCGTGGATATTCGGCCCGGAAAAGGCGAAACCTATTTCTCGCTCAAAGGAGCGGGCATCATTCAGATCAGCAGCGATCTGAAAGCTACTCGCCTTCTCGATACCGCGGCTGATATGAAAAATACCAATCTCCACAACACCACGATCTGGTTTGGGCCCGATGCAACCGCGTACCTGTCGTTTCCGGGTAATAATGCAGCGGCCGTCTTTACCACCACTCTCGATGGAAAACTCGTGAACACCCTGCACACCCCCGAGGCCGGAATCGATCTGGGTGATCCCATCGCCAACGATTACTTCGCCGGCAGAGGAAATTTTGTCCCGACCGATGTGGAGCAGTTGGACGGCCTGCTCTACATCACGACAGGCTACTCGAATCTTGACTTCGTGCTGACCGCCCGCCTCAGCTTCCATCCTCTGAATGCCGTCTGGCACGACCTGGCGTTCGGCGGCAGAGGCACCGGCCCCGGCCAGTTCGGCACCGGACATGGGATTACGGTTCCTCCGGGGACGCGACGTATTGAAGTCGCCGACCGGCCGCATTCCGAGATTGCCCGCTTCACCCGCTATGGCCGCTATCTCTCCAGTTTGCGAATGCCGCTCGGCTCCCTGCCCTGCGATATCTTCTATCTCGGAAACTACGCCGTGGTGGGATCCCTCGATGGTCCTGACGCCAGCAAGGGCGCGCCTATCTACATCCTCGAAAACGACAAGCTGATCTCGACCGTCATGCCGAAAGAGGATCTGGGCCTCGAGAACTTCAAACACATCCACAATGCCGTGATGCGCCAGGTCGGAGGCAAGTATTATCTGATCGCGCAAGCCTGGAACCCGGGCGATTTCGCGATTCTCGAGCAAGTCGCCGACTGACGCTCGCGGCGGGTCGCCACATTTGCCGCGGCCGTGTGTTTCGGGCCGGCCGCTGGACCCCTCCCCTGCATCTCCCGCAACGAAATTTCTACCTAGTACCGAGAACAACCCGCCGCCTGTTTCACTTTCTTTTTGAAATCGAAAAATCAGCGGTAAAACAGGCACAGCACCAGTTCGCCGCTCATCATCAGGTAAAGGAGTGCTGCATTGAAACATCCAGTGTCCATCCACGCATTGAACGACTCCCTGTATCAGAGGCACGTGAACCACCCGGCTGCAAAGGGTAGCTACCCCGCTTCCTTAGGGGGCTTTCTGGCCCAGCATGCCGGCGCTACCCACGGGGTTTTCGATGCCGAAGGCCGTCTGATCTATATCGGCAGACACGCGGACCTCCAGGCCGCGCACCGTAAGCACTAGTCTCGTTATTCAACATTCAAAGGAGCATCACTCATATGCTGGTTCTATCTCCGTCCGCGGAAGCCGGTCCGCTTGTGGTCTCAGGGGCGCCCGTGCCGGTCACCGCGAACTCAAAGTTAGTCAACAAGGTGTCCGTTAAGCCAAGACTCGGCCAATGGTCCAAGGTCCTGGTCGGCGGGCCTAACCTGCAGACCGACGAAACTAACGCCATCGCGGTCTTGTATCCGGTGCCGAACGGCGGTCAAGCCGACGCCTTTGTCATTCAGGACCAGGGCGGCGCCAACACCATCGACCTCAGCCAGATTTTCGTTTATGCCACGATTTCAGGCGACACCCCCATAGTGGAGGCGTTCGAATACGTAACCATATGAAGAGACGCGAACTTTTCAAACAGATGCTCGCGGCTGGAGTGGCCGCCGCCACCGCCGGGTCGTTGCAGGCGCAAGGGCCCGGCTACAATGGGCCCGCCGGCGGCACGCGCGGCACCCAGTTGGTTACGATTCTTGCCGGCGCATTCGATACGTCGGCCGGCCCCAACGGCGTGCGATCGCTTACCGACATCCCGCAGTTCGCCACTTATGTGCGCATCCAGGTGAACCCCGGCCAGCAAGGCAAGATTGCGATCGGCAGCTCCACCATGGCTGCTGCAACCGGCAACATCGCCGGCACGGCCTTCATCGAGCTTTGGCCAAACTGGGACGGCAGCATCGACAACGGCCGCTCCGACACCTGGACCATGAGCGATCCGAAATGGCTGAACACCATCGATCTCTCGAAAATCTATGTTTGGCCCGAGATCGCCGGTGAACGGCCTGTAATCACGGCATACCAGCTCGTGTAGAGGTCTGCAATTCGGTGGCATGGGCCGGTACACCATGCCGCCGTCCTGCATTCGCGTTATACTGGCGTGCCATGCTGCCTGACTATATCGCCAAGGCCTCGCCCAATCCTCAGCAGAACCGCGGTCCCTGGTACGCCAACACCGCGCCCAGCTATGCCGGCGTATTCCTGTGGATTGCCTTTTACATTTCCATGGCGGAAAACACCATCAGCCACGCATCGCTGGGCCTGTGCATCGTCGCGCTCGCGGTCGCCGGACTGCTGAGCTACGGCCTGTTCTATTACGTCCCCGCGCGGCTCGGCATGGAGACGGGCTACCCGCTTTACGTCATCGGCAGCTCGACGTTCGGCACGCTCGGTGGTTATGCCATGCCGGGCCTGCTCATGGGGCTCCTGCAAATTGGCTGGTTCGCGGTCGGCACATTTTTCTCGACCAAGTTCATTCTCAGCGGCTTCCACTCGACCGCTCAGCCGGGCAGCCTGCCCTTCATCATCATCGGCATAATCTGGGGCTACGCCATGGCGTACATCGGCGTGATGGGCATTCAGTACGTAGCCAAGTTATCGCTATATCTGAACCTGATTCCATTTCTTATGATCTTGCTGGTCTTCGCCAAGACCGCGCCCGGCATTCCGAACTACGTTCCCGCCGACCCGAATCCTTTTTTTGCCTTCACGTTGCTGCTGCAAATCGTGATCGGCTTTTTCGCGACCGCGGGCGCGGCCGGCGCCGACTTCGGCATGAACAGCCGTAACCGAACGGACGTCCGCTGGGGAGGCTTGGTTGGCATCGCTGTGGCGATTCTATACGCAGGTGGCCTGCCCATCCTTTCCGTCGCCGGCGCGCGGATGCTCTACCCCAACGTGCAAAGCTACAGCTATGACGCCGTCATCTCGTCGATTGGCGGGGTCTTGGCGACGGCCATGTTCTTCCTGTTCACAATCGCCTCAATTGGCCCGGCCTGCTTCTGCGCCTTTATCGCGGGCAACAGCTTCTCGACCATGATTCCCGGCGTGAAGCGCATGTCGTCCACGATGGCGGGCGTCACGATTGCGATCGTCCTGGCTGTGACGGGTGTGGCCGCGAACCTGATCGGTTTTTTCACCATCGTAGGCGCGTCCTTCGGACCGATCTGCGGCGCCATGGCCGCCGATTATCTGCTCTCCGGCAGGCACTGGGCCGGTCCGCGCGAAGGCATCAACTGGGCAGGCTACATCTCCTGGGCTATTGGATTCTTTATCGGCATCCTGCCGAATTTACCCGTGTCCGCGGAGATCAAGACCTACGGGCAGCCCGCCGTGCTCTACGGATTCTTCGCCGGCTTTATCGTCTATGCTGTCCTGGCCAAAGCCGGCCTCGAGCCGCGCACCGTTCCCCTCGAAGCCGCCGGCGTGCGCGAGCCCGCGGGCGGTAATCGCAGCAAGCGCGGAACTGCGATGGCATAAGCGTTCAGTAAACTCTTCAATGCCGCGGCGCAGAGACGCCCTAGGAAGACAACATAATGGTTATCGAGTGTCATGCACGGCGAGTGTACCTGCGGAGGCCGCCCATGGCTGCAAGAAAATCGTATTTTGTCGGCGTCTGGCATTTTGGCGTTGAAAAATCTTTGCCCTGTTGTTAGCCGCGCTTCGAGCCTGGTTTGATGTATATTACTCGGTGACCCAGATGAAATTCCCGGCCACGACACATGTCTCCGATGCTTTGCACAGGAGCCTCCCATGACACGCCGCGGATTCGTCGCCGGCGCCGGCGCGGCCGCGACATCGGGCCAGGGCCACGCGGCCGAACACAAGCACGATCACGAGCACCAGGCCGTGCCGTCCGATCTCACGCTGCGCGTCAAGGCGCTCGAATCGCTGCTGGTCGAGAAGGGGCTGGTCGATCGCGCGGCGCTCGATGCCCTCGTCGACACCTACGAGCACAAAGTAGGCCCCCGCAACGGCGCGCGGGTGGTGGCGAAGGCCTGGGCCGATCCCGCCTTCAAACAGCGCCTGCTCACTGAACCCACCGCTGCCATCGCCGAGCTTGGCTACGGCGGCCAGCAGGGCGAGTATATGGTAGTCGTCGAGAATACGCCGCAAGTGCACAACATCGTCGTCTGCACGCTGTGCTCCTGTTATCCCTGGCCCGTCCTCGGTCTGCCGCCGGTCTGGTACAAGTCGGCGCCGTATCGATCGCGAGCCGTGATCGACCCGCGCGGCGTGTTGCGCGAGTTCGGGCTAGAGCTGCCGGAAGATGTCGAAGTGCGCGTCTGGGACAGCACCGCCGAAATTCGCTACCTCGTGCTGCCCGAGCGGCCCGCAGGCACCGAAAAGCTCAGCGAAGATCAGCTGGCCGCGCTCGTCACCCGCGATTCCATGGTCGGCGTCGCCAAAGTCACTTTGCCGGCTGCCGGAGCCAAAGTGTGAACGGCGTCCACGACATGGGCGGCATGCAAGGCATGGGCCCCATTCAGTACGAAAAGAACGAGCCCGTCTTCCACGCCCGCTGGGAAGGGCGGGTGCTGGCGCTGACGCGTGCGGTCGGCGCATGGAAGAAGTGGAATATCGATGCGGGCCGATATCAGATCGAGCAGATTCCTCCGGCCGATTATCTGCGCATGAGCTACTACGAAAAATGGTTCACTCGGCTCGTGGCGCTCGTGATTAAACACGGCCTCGTCACACCCGCCGAGCTCGAATCCGGCAAGCGCGCCAAAGCCTCGCGCAAAGCTACGCCGCCGTTGACGGCCGCCATGGTTGCGCCAATGGTCTCAAAGTGGAACAGCGCCACCGGTCGCAATGTGCTCGTCGCTCCCAGCTTCAGAGTCGGCCAGCGCGTGCGCGCCCGCAACATCAATCCGACCGGCCACACGCGCCTGCCGCGTTACGCGCGCGGCAAATTCGGCACCGTCGATCGCGATCACGGCGTCTACGTGTTCCCGGACACCAACGCGCAGTTCCTCGGCGAGAAGCCGCAGCATTGCTACTCGGTCCGTTTCACAGCGCGCGAATTGTGGGGCGAGCAGGCTTCGCCGCGCGACTCCGTTTACATCGATCTATGGGACGACTACCTTGAGCCAGCCTGACTCTATTTCCGAAGCCGACCTTCTCAAAGTCCTGCCCCCCTTGCCGCGCGACGCCGGCGGCCCCGTGTTCGCCGAGCCCTGGCAGGCGCAAGCCTTCGCCCTCGCCGTCAAGCTATCCGAGCAGGGCCATTTCACCTGGAAAGAATGGGCCGCCGCCCTCGCCGCCGAACTCAAATCCGCCGCCGACCACGGCCAGCCCGATGACGGCACCCATTACTACGACCACTGGCTAGCCGCCCTCGAACGCCTCGTCACGTCGAAAGGTTTGTCCGACCCCGCCGCCCTCCTCGCCCGAAAAGAAGCCTGGGCCGACGCCTACCGGCATACGCCGCACGGGAAGCCAGTGGAGTTGAAATGTGGCACAGGAGGGATTGAACACTCGTGAAACTTTGTGCTTCTACGTAGAGTCCCGCGGGCGCAGAGCGGGCATGGATTGTCAACTGCCTGCGAATCGCCGGGTACCCTCAGAGCTTTCGGCTCCAAAGACAACAAATAGCGCTTCCTTTATCATCGTCAGTAGGCAGTCCAGCGTGGCGGGATAACCTCATGACGTTACTTCGGGAAATTCAGCAAGCTGCAATCGACCCCAAGGTGGACATCACCGCAGTACTGCGAAAAGCTAGGGTTCTTGCAGCTAGGCTCAAGAACACAGAATTCGAAGAATGGGTCAGGTGCGAACTAAATGGATATCCAGACAAGGCGGCGCTCCTCGCGTTTTCTCCATCGCCGAACGCCTGCCCGCGCTGGCCGTCCGCATCTTCGGGCTGCTTGTGCTTTACGCCGCCGGTTTCTCCACGTTCGCGCGCGCCCACAACACCGCTCACGACGCGCGGCACGCTAACGGCTTCCCCTGCCACTAAAGGTTGGTGTCGGTGAAAAATAGGGCGATGTGCAGGTGAGATACCCCGCCCGCTGCCCCAAATCGCCGGGCCGCCGTCTCGCCCGCGACGGCCGGCGTCCTGGGAAATCACGTCAGATCTACAGCACCTAGACCGCTACGGTTCCGGCAGCGTGCCCGCTATCCCGCTGTCGCGAATCACTCGGCGAGCGTGTTCCAGCATGGCCGGCGATGCTGCCGCGGCGCCGGTATCCACCAGTTCCAGGTCATAACACGTCAGTCCGGCCGGCGTGGTACCGATTAGCGAAAAAACGGCCACGCTTCCCGAGGCGGGAAAGCCGGTGATGGATTTGGTGAATGCCACTGGAGGATCAACGGCTGGAATTGCAAACGCCCACAGTTTCTGGAGCGTGGCCCCTTCTATCAAGTAAGTGCCGAAGCTTCCGGGCTGGGAAGTGCCCAGATCGAACGCCATGTTGAGATTGCCGCTAGCGAAGGTCGCGTTGAGGCCCAGGCCGCAAGCCGCGGCGCGCCCAATCGCGCTAGTCTCGTTAAACCATAGAGCCCCGTCCGGCCCTGATGCGATCCCGCTGGGCGAACTGTTTAGCGTGGTTAGCGGGTATTCAATGATGACGGGCCCCGCATTTCCGGTTGGCAAATTGATGCGCCCGATTCTGTTGCCCTGCTGCTCGGTAAACCACAGAGCGCCGTCCGGGCCGGCTGTGATCCCGAACGGAAAGCTGCTGGCGTTGGGCAAAGGATACTCAGTAATTATGCCGTGTGTGGTGATCCGCCCAATCTTGTTCGCATTTGGCTCGGTGAACCACAACGCGCCGTCCTGCCCGGCAGCGATTGCTTGAAGGCCACAACAACTGGGCACCGGGAATTCAGCAATTGCGCCGGCGGTGGTGATGCGGCCAATCCTATTTCCGTT
>DATLVQ010000503.1:0-3478 GCA_035577325.1 Bryobacteraceae bacterium
ATCAAATCGCCGTTTCACAGAATCGAGCCGACGGGAGTTGAGCGACATCGACGGGCAGCTCATTCGAGCGAGAAAGCGGGAGCTGAACGAGTCAAACGCCCCTCAAAAAAATCTTTAAAAAAAGTCTTGCCATGCCAAAGACAACTGATAAAACGGTGCCGCCCGAAGAGTTGGCGCAATAGCAATTCATAGGAGGAAACAACATTATGAGATTACGGAAATCTTCGCTCTTAGCTGCAGCAGCGGGCGCGTTGGCGCTGACAGCGGCGTTCGTCCCGAAGGCGAATGCAGTTACGGAGCTACAAGTATATTTTAATTTCAATTCTGAAGCCGACAAGGCCATGCCGCCTTACTTCTCAGTTCCTGCTGGCACGTATGGTGGCTTCCCCCTGCAGGGCAACGGGACAACCACGGTAAAACTGGACAGTGATGCGACGACCCCGTTTCCGGGGGGGCAGCTTCTAATCGACTCGGCCGCCGGCACTACAACCAATCAGTTTTCCTTAGACGGGAGTGGCGCCGGTGGGGCGCTCGACGTGATGGGCCAAGCCGGCGGTTCGGGGGCTACACAATACTGTTTCGATATCGGTTCTTTTAGCACCGTAGGGCTGCACGACCTTTCACTAAGCTTCGCGATCAAGGCGGTTACTACTGCACCTGGAGGAGCATTCACGAGGCTGGATCTCGCTTATGGCACCGACGGGACTACCTGGACTAATTTCGATAGTATCGCCATTAACCAGGACGGTACTTATCACATAATCAATGACAACTTGGGCACCGGCGCTAACAGCCACTCCACTTTCTTTCTCCAATTCTGTTTCTCCGGCGCGTCGAATGCCTCGGGACACGTTTTTATCGATAATATCCAGGTTAACTCCGTCATTCCGGAACCCACCACTTACCTAAGCGGCCTGCTTGGCCTGCTTGGCGTGCTCGTGCTCTGCTGGTACCAGCGCCAGCGCTTATGCGCGGCCTGAGTTTCCGCCGCGCGTAGAAGCGCGCGTCCGAATTAGTCAGTCCAGCGCTTGACCCCGGCGCAGTTGGGGTGAGTATCAGTCGCGGATATGTGGCCATCACGTCGGGTTGCACCCAAGGACGATCTCGAGCGGGTGCTGCCCGGAGTGCATAAGGCGCCACGCCGGAGACGCTGGCGACGTCATTTCCTGGTCCTCGCAGAGGCATTGCGCCCGTCGTGGCCTAGCTGGCGGACGATGCGACGCCGGCTCAGGCATGCGCTATTGGTCTTCGCAGAGGGAATGCGCCCGTCGCGGCCTAGGTACATGAGCCGACTCTGGTTCAGGTATGCGCTAGGGGTGCTCGCAGAGGGAATGCGCCCATCATGGCCTAGCTGGCGGAGGACGCGAAGCCGGTTCAGGTATGCGCGACTGGTTCTCGCAGAGGTATTCCGCCCATCATGGCCTCAGTGGCTGACGCGACGCCGGCTCAGGCGTGCGCGACTGGTTCTCGCAGAGGGAATGCGCCCATCATGGCCTGAGTGGCTGACGCGACGCCGGCTCAGGCATGCGCGACTGGTCCTCGCAGAGGGAATGCGCCCATCGCTGCCCAGGTACATGAGCCGACTCTGGGTCAGGTATGCGCTACTGGTTCTCGCAGAAGGAATGCGCCCGGCTCCGGCTAGCTGGCTGCGGCGACGCCGGCTCAGGCGTCGTTTCTTCGTGTCGCTTCTGGTGGTCGCAACACTTGCTACGGCTGTGTACTTCGCTGCACCGCCGCTTGGCGAAGCAATAAAGGGTTGGCAGTCCCGTCGGCTGGCACATCAGGCTTTCGCGTTGATCGATCAAAACAAATGGAACGAGGCCAGCGCCAAGCTGCGCGACGCATCTCTGCTAGATCCACACGAACCGGAGGCGTGGCGCGCTATCGCCCGGCTGCGCTCCCGTACGGGTTTGAGCACCGCAGCGCTGCAGGGGTGGAAGAAAGTCGACAAGAAACACCGCCTGACGATCGAAGATCGCCGAGATTTTGCCGGGGCGGCTCTAATTGCCGGCGAATTAGCAGTGGCCGCGACGCAGATTGATCAACTGCTTGCCCAAAAAGGAGGCCCCGCCACGATCGACATTTTGCTCGCTGGCCAACTCGCCGTTCGCCGGCAAGATCCAGCTCTCACGGTGAATTATGCCGAGCGCGTAATGTCCGATAACCGCGCCAAACCTCACGAAATTCTCTCCGCTGCAACCCTTGCTCTCTCCGTCACCAGACGCGCGTCGCCGCTCTACGTTGCCGCATGGAAACGTATTGAGGATTTGGCGCGCGACCCTGCAAATGCTGCATCGCTTGATGCGCTCGCATTCCTCGCGAATCAGCAATCGCTCTCTCCGGCGGGGCCAACTGGTAATGATACTTCTTTCTCTTTTGAGCTCGGCGTTCCCGCGCCTCAACAATCGATTCCGTCATCGCCCTTAACCGGCAATACGTCTTTATCCCTCGGCCCTGGCGCCGTTAAACCCAAAACCGCAACGACAATGGGACTCCTCGAAATAGCCGATGCTCTGGAACATCGTCCCAAAGCGCGCCCCTACCACAAGCTGCTAGCTCTTCAACTGCGCGTCCGGCACGATCCAGTGCTCGTGGAGCAATATGTGGCCGACGCGGTCGAGCGTTTTGGCAGCGGAGATGATGAAACTCTCGCGACGCTGGCCGCTTGGCTTAACAGCCTCGGCCGGGCCCAGAAAACTTTGGAAGTGCTGCCTCTGGATCGTGCAACGGGGCGCCGGGATCTTTATTTGCGATACATCGATGCCCTTTTCGCGCTCGAGCGCTGGGACGAGGTGATAGACGCATTGGTCAAGCAGCAATTTCCGATTGACCCGGTTCTTCAACATATGTATCTCGCCATCGCCCGGTCACACCTGGGGGAAACGACTGCTGTGACAAATGAATGGCAGCGTGCATTGCAAGCTGCCGCCGGTGATTCGGACAAATTACTCGCCCTGGCTGCTTACGCTGAGCAGAACCACGCCAATGATATCGCCGATCAAGCCTATGTCCAAGCGATCAAAGTCGCGCCAAAATTACGCGCAGCTTACACCGGACGTCTCCACCTGGCGGAGGCATCCGGGCGTACAGCCGAAGCGCAGGCTTTAACGGCGGAAATCGTCCAACTTTGGCCCGACGACGACGTGGCACAGAATGAGGATGCTTATCTACGACTGCTGCTCGGCGCATCAGACGGCGCAGCTGAAGCGGCCGAGCGGCAGGCTCAGGTTCTTGTCGCTCAGGAACCGTGGAACTGGGCAGCGCGGGCAACGCTAGGGCTGGCGCGGCTGCGTCTGGGGAAGAAGAAAGAGGCGCTGGCGGTATTCCGGCATGTACCAGCAACCGGCTCCGAACCTCCCGGCGCACTTGCGGTTCGCGCTGCCATACTGGCAGTGAACGGCTACCGAAAAGGCGCACGGGGCGACGCGCGCCTTCTTGGCGCGAAACACCTCTTGCCCGAAGAACGCGCGCTCATCGC
>DATLVQ010000504.1:0-2085 GCA_035577325.1 Bryobacteraceae bacterium
GCCACGACTCCGTGCTCGAACGGCCCCTGAAAAAACTCCGGGAAGATAGTGAGCACGTGAAACGTCACGGACAGTTCAAATCCTTCAAGCCTTCTGGCAAAACCACAAGAATTCGTTTCGCGCCCGTGTCCACCTCGACGCAGATCGAACGCGCGAAAGGCACCATCAGCCTGTCATCGCCTTCGCCAATTTCCAGCAATCCTGCGCCTCCCGCTTCCTGCCAGCCCGTCACAATCCCCACCAGCCTACCTGTGTTCCGCTCCATCACTTCGCAACCAATCAAGTCCGAAACGTAGTGTTCGCCCTCTTCCACCGGCAGACGCTCTGCGAGAGGAAGCCGCACCTCGGCATGTTCCAGTGGTTCGGCATCGGAAATCGTATCCACGCCACGGAACTTGAAAACCCACGCGCGCGCGTGCTCCCGCACCGATTCCACCTGAAACCCGCCAACACCCACAGGTTTCCCTTCACGGAACAGGAAAACTTCGCCGAGTTGCTGAAATCTTTCCGGCCGGCTGGTGAGTGAGATCGCCGCCAACGCTCCGCGGTTGCCCCACGCCCGCCCCAGTCGGGCGATGGTCACCCACTGGTTTTCGTCCTGAGGGCTCACTCCAGGATTTCGAGCGTAAACCGCCGGTTTAACTTCATGCCGGCCGCACCGAGGATGGTGCGGATCGAGCGGGCCGTGCGGCCCTGCTTGCCGATCACCTTACCCAGGTCGGTGGGGGCTACACGCAGTTCCAGAACCGTCACCTGTTCACCTTCGACAACTTTCACGACAACGTCGTCTGGGATGTCCACGAGAGCTTTCGCAATATCTTCGATCAACTGTTTCATCCCCCGCCTCCTTAGCCCATTCTATCGACGCGGCAAAATGCAATTGCCGATGGGATCGCAGGATTCTTGCCAGCGAGGTCTGGAATCGTACAATTTTCGGCCAGAAATCGCGGGCTCGCGGAAATTCTTCAGGCTGCCGGTCCGGCGGCCGTCGCGGGATTGTTCTTCACCAGACGCGCAACCGTCGCCGACATTTGCGCACCGACCTTCACCCAGTGCGTGATCCTTTCGTGTTTCAGGTCTACCTTCGCCGGAGTGGTGCGCGGATTGTAATGCCCCACCACCTCGATATTCCGGCCATCGCGGGCTTTTTCCTTCTCAATCACCACGACCCGGTAAAACGGCTTCTTCTTGGCGCCAAACCGCGCCAGTCGAATCATTAACATGCTGCCTTCCAACTCCTGTCTTTCGATCTTCTAAAATGCCGGTAATTTCATCTTGCCGAGCTTCTTCCCTAAAAATCCGCCGGAGAAGCTCTTCATCATTTTACGCGCTTGCGAGTATTGCTTCAGCAACTGGTTGACTTCCTGCACGCTCGTGCCCGATCCTTTGGCGATTCTCCGCCGCCGGCTCCCGTTGATAATCATGTGATTGGCGCGCTCGTGCGGCGTCATGGAATCGATGATCGCCACGATATGGGTGATCTCTTTTTCGTCGATCTTGACGTTCTTGAGGTCCTTGAGAATCCCCATGTTGGGCATCATGCCCAGCAGCGATTCGAGCGGCCCCAGCTTGCGGATTTGCCGGATCTGATCGCGAAAGTCTTCCAGCGTGAAGTCATTTTCGATCAATTTGCGCTGCATCTCGACGGCTTGCTTCTTGTCGATCGCTTCCTCGGCCTTTTCGATGAAGGAGAGCACGTCGCCCATGCCCAGAATACGCGAAGCCACGCGATCGGGATGAAAGACTTCGAACGCATCGGATTTCTCGCCCACGCCGACGAACTTGAGTGGCTGCCCCGTGACTTGGCGGATCGAGAGCGCCGCGCCGCCGCGCGCATCGCCGTCCATCTTGGTCAGCACGATGCCGGTGATTCCCAGCCGCTTGTGGAATTCATCGGCGCTCTTGACGGCGTCCTGTCCCGTCATGGCGTCGGCCACGAACAGGATCTCGACCGGAGTCAGCATCTCGCGCAGTTGCTGCAGTTCGGACATCAGATCATCGTCGATATGCAACCGGCCGGCGGTATCGACCAGCAACACATCGCGGCCTGTATTGGTAGCTTCTTTACGCGCTGACCGCGCCAGG
>DATLVQ010000505.1:0-7238 GCA_035577325.1 Bryobacteraceae bacterium
CTTACAGGCCTGCATGGCGATATGGGTTTCCCCGTCCCGGTACCAGTTGAGGACCTGGATCTGAAAGACATCGGGTTCAACACCAAAGTTGTCCCGGACGAAATCAACTGGTTGTCTTTTCCACCGAGATAGCTTCTGGAGAGCTATCTGCTCCTCGCTCAATTCGTTCAACGGGTTTCTCCACAATCTTGGCGGCGTTCCCCGCTTGGACGATCAAATTGATGATGCTGCGCGGCTGAGAACCGGGAGAGGTGCGCTCCAAGAGCTTTTGGAAATCTCCGACCAAGGTCAACGCCTTGATCTTGTCCGAGTATTTCGGCTTCCCCTGAAGCATGTCGGCCGGCATGAAGGCAATGGTTGCGGTTTCCCTGAGCCACTGCGTGACCTCGATCGAGGTCTTATCGAACGCCTGGCACATGAGTTCATAGATTGCGGCCCGAACGACCGGCTTTTGCATGAGGCGCCAGGCCCTGACCCGCCCTCGGGTCCCATCCCCTCTATAGCCTGCCGCCTTGATCGCCTCGACCTGGGTCTTTCCGGAAGCGATGGCCTGGACGAATCTCAATTCCCCGGGGGTTAGGTAATAGAGCGCGGACTTGGTTTCCTCGTCGCGCTTGGTTCTTTTCTTGCGGCCGGGCTTCTTACGGCCGGACTCCTCGTCTTCGTCCTCCTCATCGTCCGGGAGATCTTGCTCGTTCATGTCTGGTCCGGAGGATTGAATAACTCGGACTCGAAGAACTGTCCCCAGATAAGCCGCGGCTGAATCAGTTCACAATACGAGCATTGGACCTTGGCATCGGGGCGCATGACGAAGGTTTGATTGCCGCAGGGGCATTCGAAGCAGTATCGATTCTCAGGCTTCTTGGTTTCGCGGCGTTTGGACAACTCATCCGTCACGGCCTTGCGCTCCTCGAGAAGCCAATCAAGAGGCCCTGGCACTGCCCGCTACCACGATCTTCTTCGCCTGCTCATTCACCCGCTGGCACAGGTTCTCAACCGCCGCATCCATGTAGTCCTGGCGGTTACGAGAGGTCATCATCCCAGCTTCAATCAATGCCCCCCACAAGGCATTCACCTCCGCCGAAATCGAGAAGACCGCGATATTCAACGCCCCGACATCCACCCCGCCCTGCTGGGTGATCATGGCCATCGTCGCCTTCTGCAATGCCTCCCCACGCTGCCTCATGCGTTCCTGTAAAGCCGTCATGTCCACCGCCTCAGGCTTCTTCAGCATCCTTCCCAGCCACCAACGCCGACAGACGGCCTCCGCGAGGTTCTCGATGACCGGGGATAACTGGGTATGTTCCATCTGGGCAAGATCCACGTCCTGCTTCGCGGTCGCCACCTCGTGATTCAACTGCGCATGCAGAATTTCCGCCGCCGATAATTCAGCCATTGAGCATCACCCCTTTGCGTCTCATCTCGTAGATCCTCACCCCTGGCTCCGGACTCTCAATGTGCACTTCCGATTCCTCATCCACCGCATCGAACTCCTTCCTGGTGAGCACCAACCGTGACACCCCGCGCTGACTCATCTGAATCGCCGCAAGAGTTCTTAACTCTCCCCTCACCGCCTCCAAGAGCAACTTGAGCCTGTCCCGCTCCTGCTGGGCATCCAAGACCGCGGTCGCCGCTTGCATCAACGCGTCCTCCCGCGCCACCCGAAAGATGTGATTCCCCAAGATCGACTCAATGGTGTTCCGTACGCCCTTCGGCAGATTTATAGCCATGCGATCCCCCACGCTCCCAAGGTCACCAGCCCCCATAACACCACCGTGCGCCACTCATACCTCAGGAACCGCCCCAATCGCTCGATTTGGTAACAAACCGTTACACCAAAGCGATTTGCCAAATTGACCAAACAGCCCTCCGAATGATCGATTATCACGGGAAAACACTTTCGCCACATCGCGTTTGTCCTACATATGCCCCGCTCCTCACTATAGGCCAAAAAAAATTCGGGGCAAGTCCCCCAAAGACAGCGGAAAAATGTGGGCATATATACGTCGCTGCCTGTCAGAAAGGGTAAAGGGGTGGACGGGTCCTCCCGAGTTTCGGGGGTCGGGCCTCGACGGATGGGAATCGGCCAGGGAGAGCCTCGGTAGATCGATTTGACTAGCTGGCTGCCTGGCTAAGTGATTAGACATAATTGCGATTATGCGTAGTCACTATGCAGCATTGAATGAAATCAATGAGTTATGTGAGGTCACCACTGTCATAGCTGTGGATAACTCAAGATGTCGCGAATGAATGGGGTCTCAGAGCTAGACGAATCATCCATCAATCGTTCAATTCTTTTGAAAGTTTTGGTGATTTGCAAGAGGGAATGGAGGTTTTGGCTTCAACTCATCAAGCGGATTCAACGCCAATACTTGATTCCATCATCACAGAGATACGCTGTCTTGTCAGGCGTCACAGCGATGCCCACAGCAACACCACCATTGCCTCCAACAATAGGCGCTACGGTCGTTGCAGCGTCTCCAGACATGCGTTCAACCACATGGCAAGCGTGAGAGGCTGCAAAGCGATTCCAGCGCGCCTGATCATTGATAGCGAGCCTGCCGATGAGTATCAGCAATGCGATGGCAGCGGCGATGAGTGCGAGGATCGGCCAAGTGTCCTCCCAGTCAGCGTGATCAAAGGTCATATCGCAACCTCAGGCTGATCAATCACTGCAATTGCAGGCAATTCACCGAGTTTGCGCGGGCGTCTGAAGTCCTGGCGAGCGGTCACGGGCTTCAGTGCAACTGCATCACCCTTGCCGAGGCTTGCGTACATCACGGGATCGGATTTCGCGGTTGAGGGCGGCGAGCCATGCTCACTGCAGAACTGTTCCCACGCTGAATCAAAATCGCCGAGAGCATTCGATTCCAACCCATTCACGTGCTCCCAAAACATCGTCCAAGTGTCGCGCGGATTCAGCTTGAACTTCACCGCAACCAACACTCGCTCAGTCGTCAGTTGCGGTAACTTCGACTCACCCCATTCACGAGCCTTCGCCGGCAATCCGGCGCGCTGCGTCACACGCTCTGTGGGCATCTCAACATTCGCAGCTTTGCGTCTCTTCGCTCGAGGCAATGGCGCGCGAGCTGCCAGCCCTTCAGGAATGTCGTGATCCTCTTCCAGAACATACACGATTTGCCTACGAATTCCCAGTAATTTCAGCACTTTTGCGGATGGTTCGCGATGACCTTTGAGGATATTGTTGAGCGTACAAATCGCAATTCCAAACTCCTGTGCGAGCTCGGTTTGTGTCAATCCGTGGCGAAGGCGTGCACGGATCTCGGACTGCACCAAGTTCATTGCTGCGGACCTTTTATCGTTTGGCGAATACTCATCACCACACCAACCCGATGAACCCGGTGATCAGCGAACCAGCCACGCACAGCCACATCAGCGATCGCCAGGTGTAGGCTGGCCGATCCAGCCCAAGGCGTGGCTTGCGAGGCAAACGCCCACGCTTGGGGGCGATGTAGATTCTTTCACTGCGGTCCATGTGCTTGCTCCAGTAGTTGTTTGATTCCCCTGATCGCTATTCCGCACTTCACATCGGAGGGCGTGTAGTGCAACACGCGCCAGCCCTCCATCGTCGCTAAATTGCCTTTCTGCATGTCGCGCAAGATGTTCATCGGATTGCTGTGCGCACCGCCGTTGAAGATCCCGCCGTCAATCTCAACCGCAACCTTCAAGTCAGGCCAAGCGAAATCAAAACGGTACTTACGTTCCCCGTGGAACCTATATTCGCGCTCGAAGACCGGCAGCTTGTCGACGATGCATTGCTGCTCGAAGGTGAATTCACCGAGATTGACCTTCATGCGTGCGTTCATGCCGCGTGCCTCGCCTTGAGCAGCGCTAACTGCATCGTGAGCCAGTCATCGCTCGCGGATTTGTCCGGAATGCGCGCCATGGCTTTGTCGAACGCGACCTTCAATGCGGCCGGCGTCGCTTCTGCGGCATCCTCCCCTTCCAGCCCCTCGAACCAGGCGGCGAGCGAGAGGCATTCAACGCGGCGCGCGGCAATGTCGATGTCGCCTTTGAACCCATCGATCACCCGACGCTGCGTGATGTATTTCAAAAATAACCCGTTCACGATGCACAGCCATTTCGACATATCGGGCACAGGCGCCGGCGGCGGTTTGGGTTTGGCGCGATCCATCTCCTGGAAGCGCTCGAGTAGGTCCGCAGGCTTCGGAAAATGTTTCCCATGGCGAATCCAGCTGTTCGCGCCCTCTTGCAGCTGCTCTATAGCGAGCGGCTTCAAGGCTTCCCAGTAAATATCAGTGATTTGCGGTGAGAGTTCTTTGCCGAACGTCACGCTCAACATCGCCATCACTGCCTGAAATTTCTGGGTATCGTGCGGTCTCATTGCGTAGCTCCGGAGGTTTCCAATCCTGTAAAACCGATACGTTGTGTTGGGTCAATTTGCTCGAAAGTTCGGGCGGCGCGCGGGCAAAGCGCAGCCCTGCATCGATGTGATCGGCGTCCCGCAGTAGCAGATGCAGGCCGTCGTAAACCGTGTTTCGATCGTTCTGGCCCATGTGGTGGCCGGAATTGAGGTACCCGCTGATCGATTCGCACAGATCCGCCGCGGTATATCCCTTGAGCGCCCTCTTGATCGTTGCGGTGCGCTTGGGGTCTAGCGCGGCGCTCGGGTGATTGAAAACCTGACGCCAGTGATCGAATACCTGGCGAACGGGGTCGGCCGCGGCCGACTGAGATTCCGAAGGAATCGATACTCCATTACTTTCCCTTCCCTTAGACTCGACTCCCTTAGACTCCCTTACAGGACGAGGGCTCGACGAGGGCTCGACGAGTGGTATGTGAGTCCTCATAGACTCCTCGTAGAGGGGTATGCGACACTTGCTAGGACGATCAATCCTCTGATGGGTTAGGAAACCCTTGATATGCAAGTACTTGCGATCCGCGACGTGATATTCGATGAACAGCCCGGCCCGAATCATTTCGAGTACCAGGGGCTCGCAATCAATGCTGTCATACGGGAAGGCCTGAGCTTTCAACTGGCGCGCGCTTCGCTCGAGGTTCCCATTGTCGTCCGCGAAATTCAGCGCTGCGACGAAGAGTAACCGAGCGATCGGCGAGCACTCGCCGAGTGTTTCGTCGGTCCAAAACTCAGGTTTGATGGTGCGGATGCGAGCCATCAGAATTGCGCCTTCCATTGGTCGAGCGGCTTGTTGTGCTTGCGCAGGTTGCAATGGCGGCAGGCAGTAACCAGGTTCGATATGTCGTGCGCTCCGCCACGCGATCTCGGTATGGCATGGTCGCAATGGAATGGACCCAGGCTATCCCCGCAATACACGCAGGCATAACCGTCGCGTGCGAACACCGTTTCACGCTTCTCAACCCATGGAACAGTGCGAGCTCTCACGCCGCAAGCCGATACCTGGCGAACCGATTTCCGTTGCGGCCGTGGACCATCTCGCGTGAGATCTGGTATCCGACTTCTCTTAGATCCTTGATACGCGCCGCGAGTCGGAAGGACCCGAAGAGGCGCAACGCCACTTGAGGGTCTATGGTTCGGCCGCGCTTGAGGTACGTCAGAATCGCTTGGTTTTGGCTCATCTTCGATTGCTCCCTGGTATGCCCTCATCAGTGGCGTCAATGCCCTCGGCTCGCAGCCGCGCGTCTAGTAAAGTGGCAATCGCTACTTGTTCGAGGGCCCAACGGTGAAGAATTTCGCGCGCAATTTCTGTTCGATCGCGACCAGTCACACGACTATGTGCATCGAGCGATGCATCCGTCTGGATGGTGATCTTGGCTCTCAAATCCCTGAGTTCTTCAGCCATGGATTACGTCCAAACCGCGCTGCAATAATTCAAATTAGAAGAGCCAAAAAAAAGGGCCCCGCTCATGCGCAGTTGTCCAGCCGTTGTTTCAATGCTTGAATCGTCGCGTAATGAGCGAGCGCTACCTCGGCCGGGATGCCGCGGCGCTTCCAGTTGTTCACCCGTTGGGCGAATCCTGGCTCCTGGTCAATGCCGAGAAGTCTGGCGAAGGCGGTATCCCCGCCGGCGGTGTCAATAAGCTCTGCACTCTCGTCTGCGTCCATTTGATTATATAAACACAGCGTTTAAAGAAAATCAACATCGCGTGTAACATTATGCTAAACGAATTGTTTAGTATCCGTAGCGTGAACGACCGATCCGGCAACGGCGGCAATGAGCCCATTGACCGTGCGCTTCGGATGGCTAAGGCTCGAGGATGGAATCAGAGCCGATTTGCCCTAGAACTCAGCCTTTCGTCTAAAGAAAACGTATCACCTCAACAGGTCCACAATTGGACCAAACGTGGCATGCCGCCCGAATGGCATGAGCCCGTATCAAACCTACTCGAGTGTTCTGTCGACGAGCTGCTTGGGAGAAAGCGGCCCCCTCCTCCTCCCGGTTCAGCAGCCCGCTGGCCTTTCCCCAATATTCCCTTCAAAGACTTCGACAATCTCTCCCCAGCAGCCAAAGCCGATATTGCCGGAATGGTCGAGGACCGTATCCGGAGATTGAATCCAGTGGCTGGACGAAAACAGCTCAGATCCTGAAGCTGGAGACCTCTCCGATACCGCTATAAATCGCCTGTTAAACGGCGATCAAGAATAATTTCGCCTATCGTGTAAACACAGTGTTGACTTCTGATTAAACATGGTGTGTACTATCGCCATGTTCTCAGGAGGCGATCATGAATATTGAAGCCCGTAAAGCCGCACAGGATGCCCGTGCGCGCGAGATGGTAAGCCACGCGGCAGACATAGCCGCCGATCCTCTATCAACCGAGGCCGACCGCCGTGACTCGGTACGCATCGCCTATGAGATTGGCTTAAGCCAAGGTCGCGTCGATGGCGGAATGGAGATGAGCGAAAAGCTGCTGCAGAGCCTCGATAAGAGGGAAACAGCATGAGCTTCTCGGAGATGCCATGGCCCACCGCGAGCGTGTTTCTCTTGGGCGCCCTCCTCATCGCAGGCGGCGTGATCGCATTCATCGCAGGACTCGTCCACGAAGAGAAAAAGCGCCGGCGTGAGTTGCGCAGGTTCGATGCACGCGTGGGACGGGACGTATATCGGGACGTGCGAGGACTGACCAAATGAACGACATCGACCCCAACGATAGCTTAGAGCGCGCCTCGATCATCATCGCACGCCAAGAGGAACTGATCGCGCTGTTGCGCCAGGAAGTGCGGCTATTACAGGAAGGGCGCGATGAGTTCGACTTGGATGGCGATTCGCTGCCCG
>DATLVQ010000506.1:0-4945 GCA_035577325.1 Bryobacteraceae bacterium
GATGTGCGGATCAACAAAGACGCCATGCTCGCCCTGCTCCGGCTGAAGGAGATTTCCGGCGACCAGGAGCGGGTGATCCCGGCGGCGAACAAAGCGAAGGCGGCTCAGCGCGACTGGCGGACGTGGTTTGCGGCCGCCTGCAAAAGGTCCGGAGTTCGGGGTTTCGTTTGGCACGACCTGCGGCACACGTTCGCTTCGCGGCTGGTGATGAACGGGGCGGACCTGGTGGCCGTGATGGAGTTCATGGGCCACAGCGACCTCAAGATGACGCAGCGGTACGCGCATTTATCGAGGGACCACAAGGCGCGAATGATCGAGAAGACCGCGGCGCCGAAGGCCCGAAGGTGAATTTGGCGAGTGGCACTCGGTGGCACTCGTGAGGCTCCGAAAATTGGAGGCAACGATGTTGGGCAGAATCAGGCGGTTACAGGGCAGAAAACGGCCCCACAGTTCTCTGTGTCCTGTGGTTTTGGAGGCGAAATGCTCGAAACGAACGAGTCGATAGACCGGCAAGCACGCGAAGAATCAGCGGTTTCCGCGTCCGCCGGTCCACCGGCTCTCGCGCCTCACCACGAGGCTCCAAATGCGGAGAAAGTGGCATCCGAACATCGATTGCTATCGAGTGGAGATTGCTCATGCGGCTGGAAGGCTGGCGCGCTGCTCTCGTATGACCAGGCGGCGAAGGCTTGGATGGGTCACTTCACGGAAGTGGCTCAGAGCAAGCCATCGGAAGTGCCAACCGGATTTCTGGAAGTTCCGGAATCCATCCAGGTGCTCCCTCCCGGTTTCAAATTCAGGCCATTCGTTACTGAACAAGTCAGCGTGCTGAAGGAGGAAGTGGCGCGGCTAACCGCTCTCATCAATACGCCTGAGATCATCGACTTTGTGAAGGCCGTCCAAATCGAGGCGGTCCACCAGCGCGAGCGGTGGGGCACGGAGCAAGATGAAGGAAAAACCGCCGCTGATTGGTTTTGGCTGCTTGGGTACCTGGCCGGGAAAGCGCTGCACTCTGACAAAGTCGGCGACCAGAAAAAACTTCTCCACCACATCATCACGACCGCGGCGGCCTGCGCGAATTGGCACGCTCAGATCATCGGGAAATGCGACATGCGACCGGGCATCGCGACGCCGGAAGGCGAGGCGCACCCGTGAATCCCCAGCAGCCCAGCCTGTTCGGGAACCTCTCTGCGGATCCGCGCAGCGCCGCGGCTGCCCGGCGGGAAGACGGCATGCGCCGCGCCCGGAAACACGCCGAGAAGGTCACCGAGAGCTGGCGGCTTCTCGGCATGGTCGCCCTCGAAAAGTTTCTGAAGGCGCGCGGATTCAAACCGTTTCTGGCGGAGGAGTTCGTCGAGTGGTGCAGAACGAACGGCGTGCCACTGCCTCCGGACGGCCGCGCCTGGGGCAGTGTGATTTCGAGCGCCCGCCGGCTGGAGATCATCGAGAAGGTGGGCACGGCCTTGGCGACGACCAGCAACCTTTCGCCGAAACCTCTCTGGAGGGCGCGGGCATGATTCGCAACCCTCAGATCGACACGGCGATCGCTCTCTTTACGTTTGAGCAGTTCCTGCGAAAGCCTATCTGCAGCGGCTCAATTGCGATGTGGCTTTCGGATTTCCGAAAGTATTATGCCGCCGATGCAATGAAAGACCGGTCGAGGCATCGGCGCCGGAGGCTGGGTCTGCTCGATCCGGTCAAGGTGACCCTGCCATGAGCCGACTCGTTTGCTGTAACTGCCGGAAGCGCACGACTAAGCAGATCTGCCCGCGGTGCAATCACAGGCTCTGCACGGCGTGCAAACCAGCTCCTCCGCCGCGGCGAAAAGCGTTAGGGGTAACGCAGTGAATGAAAAAACCAGCGCTGCCGCATTTGCGCCCGTGGCTGTACCGTTGCATCGGATGCGAGCGGGACATCAAGGAATTTCAGGAACGGGCCGGTTGGCATATCGGGGTGGCGATTTGTCCGGGCTGCACGCGGATGGCATTGGCAAGGAGTCGAGGAGAAATTCCGATGGCTACAGTTTGTGAGCCTTGCTTAGAGCGAACGCATCGAGCAGTTCCGGCGACGCACTTCGTGAACAGGACTGCGATGTGCGACGCATGCTTCGGGGATGAACCAGAATCCCAGGCTCCGGGCCGAGTGCCACTCGTACTGAACAACAAAAGCCTTGCGGAAATTGCGAACGAAGAATTCGGGGAAGCGAAACCAAAACAGGATGGATCGATCATGAGCAAACTTTGCAAATGCGGCTGCGGAAAGCAGGCGAGCGCGGGTCGGGATTACGCGTGGGGTCATAAGACGAAGAATGGCGTGATGCCGACGCCGGCGCCAAAAGCCCTGAGCACAAATGGCGGAAAATTCGCCGCTGTAATCGCCGAACTCACGGCCGAGCGCGACAAACTGAACGCGGCTATCGAAACACTGGAAAGACTTTCGTGAAGCTCGGGACGCTCGCCACATGCACGCACATCACGAACGTGCAGCTCTCTCCGAAGCCCTACCAGGAGACGCCGTTTCGCTTTCAGGACCTGACGGATGCCGTGACGTTTTCGCGGATCACCAGGCGGATGCTTTGGGTCGTCATCGGGCCTGACGTCGATCTCTTCCGGGTTTATCCCGGCGGGCGCGTGGAGGACTGGTCGGAACCGGCGCGGCGGCAGGCCGAGAAGGCGAAGGTGCCGGCGTGAAGCCGACCAGAGACAAAGAGTTCCTTCGCGGCATTGGAGCGGCTCTTGCCGTCGTTCACAGCCGGGGTGAGGACACGATCTTTGACGAGATTGTCGGGACGGTCGATTCCTCGCAGCTCGTAAAAGTGGCGCGTCAGGACGGCTCGCTTCGTTGGACAGGTCTCTCCGCATGGCTGAAGCGCGAAAAAACGGATCGCGGCGAATGAAAAAGCTTGGCACCGGCAGTGGCACTCAGTGAGAGAGGCTTTTTGAGTGTCTGTATGGTGTGCATTCGGGGCTGGTTAGGGCGCTGAAGTTCAAAGCGCAGGACTAGTTGTCCTGTGGAAAGAGGGGCGAGATGGAAGAAAAACAGCGCATCGAGAAGGGCGACGTCGGGCGATTGGAAGACGTGCTCGGGGGCGGTGATCCGCTTCTCCAAAAGGCTCCCACGGCGGCTCCTGGCGCTGAGAAAGACCCGTTTAAGGGTCGATGGGTGACGTGCAATGCGAACGCTTCGCCGCACGTTTACGACGCCGAGCACGAGTGTTATGGCGTCATCCAGCTCGTGCCGTCGCCGGCTGAGCAGGCGAAATCGGCGCGGGAAGTGGCTCCCGGCGCGAACGCCAGGCTATCTGGGACCGTCGTCCAATTGCTTCAGGCCGTCGCGTATAGAGAGTGTCCGTTCTGTACGGGCTCGACTCGGACGGGCCACTCTACGCATTGCCTGATGCGGAAGATTCTGGATGAACTTTGCGCAGCCCCGGTGGCGGCGGACGCCCAGCGCGAGGTTGTAGTCGAAACTGCGAACCTCGCGCAATCCACCATGCTCGCCATGATTGGACTCGCCGCCAGCGGCCGCTGCATGGCGTGCTCCTGGCCGCTTGCCGAGTCTGCCGATAAGGGCTGCGTTCAGGGAAATTGCTCCTACAGACCGCAGAACGGTTCCCACGACTATCAAACCTGGAGGACTCGCACGGAGATCCTCACGCTCGCGCGCACTTTTTTCGCCGGCGAATCGAATCATGACGACGTCCAGGACGCCGCGGCGGGGGAACGATGAAAGCTCTCACGTTATGGCAACCTTGGGCATCGCTCGTGGCGCTTGGCGAGAAGCGAATCGAGACGCGGTGCTGGTCGACGAAGTATCGAGGTCATCTAGCAATCCACGCTGCCGCCAAGACTCCGGCTTTTCTCGGCGCTTCGCGCCACACTGAGCAGTTCATTGCCGAACTCGCCGATGTCCTCAACGTCCGAATATCTGCCGTCCCCTGTGCAGTTGCCGAACTCCCGCGTTCCGCCGTGCTCTGCATCGTCGAACTTTGCTCGATCGAAGAAACGACACGGTGTCGGGAGATTCTCTGCGAGCGCGAGAGGATTTTCGGCAATTACGAAGACGGTCGATATGCATGGGCGTTGGAGATGGTGGAAAAACTCGAGCCGCCGATCCCCGCGAAAGGGAATCGACTTCTCTGGAATTGGAACGAAGTGTCGGTGGTGAGCCGATGACGCGCGGTGTCTGGGTCAGTTTCAAGCTGAATGACCGCCGGCTGAAGGCGAAGACGGACACCTGGGAAGTGTGGAGTCTCGACGAGGCAAGCCACATCGGACAGGTTCGCTGGTATTCGCCCTGGCGGAAATATTGTTTTTTCCCGGCATCGGAGACGGTTTGGGAGCAGGACTGCCTTCGCCATATTGCTGAGTTCATTCAATCGCAAACCGAGAAACATCGGAAAGGGAAGAGGGCGTTCTGATGCCTTGCTCTCACTTCAAGTTCCCCGATGGAACCGTCGCCATTGTGAAGCACGCGGCGGGTCGCTACCCGCGGTGCAGATTCTGCTCGCGGTCACACGACGCGCTGCCGGCGACGCTGCTGTGCGATTTTGAAGTCGGCCGCACGCTCGGCGGGCAGCCGATTACCTGCGATGCGCCGGTCTGCGCGAAGTGTGCAACGCACGTCGGATCGGACAAAGATTTTTGCCCGAAGCATTCGGGCTGAAGAGTTTCGGCTGAGTTCCTGCCCGGAACGATCCGGCCGAGAGCCGGGGAGAGCAATCTCCCCGGCATGCGAAAACGAGGAGGAATCAGCAATGTCGTGGAGCGTATCAGCAATCGGAAAAGCAGGAGCGGTTCGATCATCCATAGCGGGGCAGTTTTCGAAGTCCGGTCCTTGCATGGAGCCCGAGGAAAGCGTTCGGCAAGCGGCGGCCTCGGCGATTGATAAAGCCCTGGAAGCGCAGGATCCCACCCAAGCCGTCAAGGTGACGGCATCAGGAAGCCAG
>DATLVQ010000507.1:0-2988 GCA_035577325.1 Bryobacteraceae bacterium
GGGGGACGAACATTTTACCGGCAGCGTTCTCGCGCAGGCCGGCGGTCGTCAATGCCTCTTCGAGGGGCGCGGCGAGTTTCATTTGCTCCAGCGTGCGGTCTTTCAAGGCAACGGCGTAGGCCTTTACCACTTCCGTCGGAAACCTGGCTTCAATCTCCTTTGTGGCCCGGTCATGGGCCAGCCCCTCAATGCGCTCGATCGATTCTTTGTATTCCTCTACGCGAAGATTCGCGGGATAGCCCGACTTGAAGCCAAACAGATCCATCTTGCTGACCACCGGAATTTCCCGTTCCTCGCTGCCGGCGAAGATCGCCATCATACGGTGGTAGTCACGCTGTGTGAGGGGGTCGAACTTGTGATCATGGCAGCGCGAGCAGGCGAGCGTCAGGCCTAAAAAAGCATCGCCGGTAGTATCCACGGCGTCCGACAGCCATTCGTAGCGGAGTTGGGCTCCATCCAAAGCAGCCTCATGATACGTCGTCCCAACGGTGTAGAGGCCCGTACCGATCCTTGCCTCCAGATGCTTCAGCTTTTCCGGTGGAATTTCGTAACCACCGGCGAGTTCCAGGTCGTCCGGCCAGAGTTCGTCCCCCGCGATCTGCTCCTGGACAAACCGATCGTATGGCTTGTCTTCGTTAAATGATTTTATGACGTAGTCGCGATATCGCCAGGCATTGCGGTAGTACATGTCCGTCTCAAAGCCACCAGTGTCGGCATATCGGACGACATCCAACCAGTGCCTGCCCCAGCGCTCACCGTAACGCGGCGACGCGAGCAACCTGTCGATCAGTTTTTCATAGGCATCCGTCGCGGGATCGTTGACAAACTGGTCGACTTCCTCCGGGGAGGGTGGTAGACCGTGAAGGTCCAAGTATGCCCGCCGGATGTAAGTTCGGCGGTCTGCCGGAACCGCGGGCTTGAGCCCTTTCTCTCGCCACTTCGCCCAGATGAAGGCATCCACTGGGCTACGATCCCAAACCGGGTCGGAAACTTGGGGTACGGGTTTCTTAACGGGTGCCTGGAAGGCCCACCACGTCGAACCGCTTGCCGGACCCTCCCATTGAGCACCCTGATTGATCCAGGTCCGAATGGTTTCGACCTCTCCTTTGTCAAGCTGTTTGCCAGGCGGCATGTGAAACTCGCCGATGTGCGCTACCGCTTTGTAAAGCAGGCTGTCTTCCGCCTTGCCTGGGATCACGGCGGGACCACGTTTTCCACCTTTGAGGATGCTTTCGCGCTGCCTGATATCCAGACCGGACGTCTGGGCCGGGCCATGACACGTGGCGCACCGATTTTCGAGAATCGCACGCGCAGCTTCACTCGTGGTGCCGGCACAAGCAGGAAGGCAGGCCGCGAAGAGGAGCAAACTCTTCATAAACAAGAATTTGACTAGCGATATTGTACCTCGGCCAAAGCCCGCTCAGGAAGCTCCGCAATTTGCCGCAGCCTTCTCCCAGGTGTGCCGCCGATGAGCGCCGGAGATCTGTCAGTAGGCTGCCCCTCCGGATCATTGGGGAGACGCTGGCGCGGTGTTCCGTGGGGCAATGCATGGCGATTCTCCTCTGGACATGGGTCGGCCCGGTTAGGATAAAATGCCGATGCCCTGCCGGATCCTGGTCGCCATAATGGCTACACTTCCGCCTGGGTGACCGACTCCGCTAGCGGTTGGAAGAAAGGCTTCGGTTTGATCATGTGTAGTTCAAAGTGGTGGCTCTCATGAGTAAGTGGACGACTTACGCCGGGCTTGCCGGTGCAGCCGTTCTGGCATCGATCCAAGCTGTTTGTCAAGTTCCGGCCGGTCCAGGAACGGATTTCAGCCATGCCGAAAAGCAGTTCGAGTCGCTTTGCGAGGTTTGCCACGGCGAGGGGGGAGAAGGCGGGGATCGAGCCCCTGCGCTGGTCAACAGCCGCAGCTTGCGGAGACGCAATGAAAGTCAGATTCGAGATGTGATCAAAAACGGAACACCTGGTGGGATGCCACCATTTGCTCTCGGCGAGGGGGAACTGCAGGCGCTGGCCGCTTGGATACATTCTCGTAATCTGTCCGCATATAACACCAGACCCACTGGCGACGCCGCTGCCGGAGAACAATTTTTCTTCAGCGGCGGCCAATGCTCTAGATGCCATATGATCCGCGGGAGAGGAAAGGCTAATGGTCCCGACCTCTCTGATGTTGGCTTGAGACTAACGGTATCCGAGATGGTATCGGCTCTGGAGAATCCAACCGCGCAAATGGGAATGCACACTACGCCTACTTGTCCCAGCTGGGCCTTCTGTCCCGATGAAACCTGGGCTGTGGTTCAAGTACGGTTGCGAAATGGCTCTGTGCTGCGCGGCTTCGCCCGCAACCGCGCCGAACACGATTTGCAATTACAGACCTTCGACGGCCGCATCCGGTTGCTCACCGACAACGACTACGAGGAAATCACGCGCGAACGACAGTCGCACATGCCTCCTCTGAAGGCGAGCTCCAGCGAGCGGCAGAATCTACTGGCGTACCTTAGCGGCCTCGCCGGAGTGTCTCCTGGTCCGCTGGCGAACGAAACAGAGCCCATTTCCAGCGAAGCCATCGAAGCAGTTACGACGCCGAGGCTGGGAGAATGGCCGACCTATAACGGGGTGCCGGGCGGCAATCGATACAGCGTGCTGGATCAGATCAACACGACGAACGTACGCCGCCTCCAACTGCAGTGGGTGCACTCTCTCAAGGGCACCGGGCTGGAAACGACACCTGTAGTTAGCGATGGCGTTATGTATGTCACCGCGCCCGGTCAGGTTTGCGCGCTTGATGCGCAGACCGGACGTGAAATCTGGTGTTACGAGGCATCCGCCGGAGATCGCGGCAGTTCCACAGCGGCGAACCGCGGTGTGGCGCTCCTCGGCGAACGCGTCTTCTACGCAACGGGCGATGCTCATCTCCTCTGTTTGAATCGTCTCACCGGCGGTGTGATCTGGGATGTCAACATGCCGGTGACACCGGGACCGTAC
>DATLVQ010000508.1:0-18917 GCA_035577325.1 Bryobacteraceae bacterium
GCTACAATCATAACGGATGCACGAAAATTACGACGTCGTGGTGGTAGGCGCTGGTCATGCGGGTTGCGAAGCGGCTCGCGCATGCGCGCGCATGGGTTTGAAGACCGCCATGGTCACGATGAATCTGGATCTCATCGCGCAAATGTCCTGCAACCCCGCGGTCGGCGGCATCGCCAAGGGGCATCTGGTGCGTGAGATCGACGCGCTCGGCGGCGTAATGGGCGAAGTCACCGACGCCGTTGGCATCCAGTTCCGCCTGCTCAACACCAGCCGCGGTCCCGCCGTCTGGTCGCCTCGCGCGCAGTGCGATAAGAAAATGTACCGCGTCAAGATGCGCGAGGTGCTCGAGCGCGAGCCCAACCTGCGTATCAAGCAGGCCGAAGTCGCGAAACTCATCGTCATGGGCCATTGCAGAGTTTCAGGTGTGAAACTCCGTGATGGCCGCGCCATCCGCGCCGGCGCCGTCATCGTCACCACAGGAACTTTTCTGAATGGCCTGGCGCATGTCGGCGAGATGACCTACGGTTGCGGCCGCAATGGCGAAGCTCCGTCGCAATTACTCGGCGATCAACTACGCATGCTCGGTCTCCAATGGACGCGTTTGAAAACCGGTACCCCGCCCCGCCTTGACGGCCGCACGATTGATTGGTCGCAATTCGAGCCGCAGCCCGGCGACTCAATACCCACGCCTTTCTCGTTCATGACCGGGAAAATCGACCGGCCCCAGATCGCCTGTCACATCGGCCACACGACCGCTGAAACGCGCCGGCTTTTGCAAACTAATATTCATCGTTCCCCGCTCTACAGCGGTCAGATCGAAGGCATCGGTCCACGCTATTGTCCGTCCATCGAAGACAAGATGGTCAAATTCCCGGACAAGCCAACCCACCAGATTTTTCTCGAGCCCGAAGGCCTGGACACCAACGAAGTGTACGTGAATGGCATGTCGACGAGTATGCCCATCGATGTCCAGGAAGCCATGGTGGCTTCAATCCCCGGACTCGAGCGCGCCGAGATGATCCGTCCAGGCTATGCGATCGAATATGACGCCATCGATCCGCGTGAACTCTTGCATACCCTCGAAGTGAAGTCGATTGGCGGCCTCTTTCTGGCTGGCCAGATCAACGGAACTTCCGGTTATGAAGAAGCCGCCTGCCAGGGCATCGTCGCCGGAATAAATGCTGCCTGCAAACTGCGCGGACGCGACCCGGTCATAGTGCCGCGGACCGATGGATACACTGGCATCCTGATCGATGACCTCATTACCAAAGGCGCCGACGAACCGTATCGCATGTTCACTTCGCGCGCCGAGTTCCGGCTGCATTTGCGTATCGATAACGCCGACGAACGGCTCACACCCACCGGTCGACGAGCCGGCCTCGTAGACGACACTCGTTGGGATCTGTTCACGACTAAACAGAGGCAGAAAGCGATGCTTCGTTCCGCGCTCGAAGGGCATCGCCACGGCCAGTGGCTCAGGCGCCCGGAAGCTAAAATCCAGGAGATTTACACCTGGGTGGAAGAAGTTCTCGGTGAACCGCCGGCGCGTGGGCTGCTCACGACCATAGAAACTGAGACGAAGTATGCTGGCTACATCGCACAGCAGGAGCGCCAGATCGAGCGCCTCAAGAATTCGGAGGGGCGGAAAATCCCTGGGAATTTCGTTTTTCGAACGATTCCAGGCCTCTCGAGAGAAATCGGTGAAAAGCTGACAAAAGTTCAGCCGGCGACTCTGGGGCAAGCAGCTCGTATCCCAGGCGTAACACCGGCAGCGGTTGCAATTCTCGACGTCTATCTGAGCATTTCCCGTGTTTGCTGAGTTGCTGCGTGAGCGGCTTGGCTCAATAATCGAACTCTCACCTCTCCAAGTTCACCAATTGGAAAAGCACTTCGAGCTACTCAATCGCTGGAACCGCGTTTTGAACCTGACTAGCCTTCGAAAACTTGAAGAGATTGTGGAACGCCACTATTGTGAATCCCTGTTTCTGGCGACACATCTGCCCAGTGGCGTTCTGCACGTTGGAGATATAGGCTCCGGCCCAGGCTTCCCGGGCATTCCGGTCGCGATCGCGAGACCCGAGTGCTCTGTAGCTTTGATTGAGTCACATCAAAGAAAAGCCGTGTTTCTTCGAGAGTCTACCCGGGATCTGACCAACCTAAGGGTGCTCACCACGCGAGCAGAGCATGTAAAAGAGAAGTTCGAATGGGTGATGTCGAGAGCAGTGCGATTTGATGAGATTGCCAGAGTAGCTGCAAAACTGGCACCTAACGCCGCCATTCTTGCGGGTTCTCAGTACCCAAGCGACGCCTGTTTCACGTGGAACACGCCCATCGCACTTCCTTGGGGCAATCAAAGAAAACTCTGGCTAGGATCGCTTCGTTCCACGTGAAACAGTGTTAACATATAGCCAAATTGGCCAAGGTCATCGCGGTAACCAATCAGAAGGGTGGCGTAGGGAAAACTACCACAGCCATCAATCTTGGAGCTTCGCTTGCCGCCAGCGAATTCCGTGTGTTATTGATTGACTCCGATCCGCAAGGGAACGCCACGTCCGGCGTTGGAATCGCAAAAGATCCAAATAAGCCTAGCCTTTACAATGTATTACTCGGCGATGCCAGTGTTGAGGACGCACTTGTCAAGACAGAGCTGGAAGGCCTTCATGTTATACCCGCTAACAAGAACCTCGTAGGAGCAAACCTCGAACTTGTTGATGTCGAACGGCGGGAGTTTCGTCTAAGAGACAAACTCTCCAAAGCCAAAGACCTGTATGGGTTTATAATCATCGACTGCCCACCCGCTCTCGATCTCCTAACGCTTAACGCATTGGTAGCCGCTGACTCGGCCCTGATTCCCATTCAATGCGAGTTTTTCGCTCTGGAGGGAATCTCTGAGCTCATCGGTACTATCGACAGAATTCGCGAGACGATGCAGCATCCAATCCAAATTGAAGGTATCGTCATCACGATGTTCGATGACCGGACCAATCTTACTCGCCAGGTTGCCGCAGATTTGCGGGAGTTCTTTGGAAACGATGTACTTCAAACAGTGATCCCTCGTAGTGTTCGGCTGGCAGAGGCGCCGAGCCATGGGAAGCCGATTCTGACATACGACATTCGGTCCCGCGGAGCGGAAAGTTACATTCAATTGGCGAAGGAGATTCTCGAGCGTGACCACACCACAGCAAAATCCGCGCAGAGCCTTGGGTAAGGGTCTGGGCGCGCTGCTTCCGACGAGATTGCCGTTGCCGGCTGCGCCGGCGCCGGCTGGACCCGAACATGCCAACACAATAGCCATCGATCAAATCGATCCAAACCCAGTACAGCCACGCCGGGTATTTCAGCCCGAGCCCCTGAACCAGCTGGCCGACTCGATCAGGACCCATGGGATTATTCAGCCGCTGGTAGTGCGGGTGAATGGGGAACGTTTTCAACTTGTGGCGGGCGAGCGGCGATGGCGGGCCGCCCGGATCGCGGGTCTTACCGAGGTTCCGGCGGTCGTGCAAGATATCTCGGACGAACGGCTCCTGGAAATCACCCTGATCGAAAACGTCCAGCGCGAAGATCTAAATCCTATTGAGCTGGCGCTGGCGTTTGACCGGATGGCGCGGGAACTCAACTTAAGTCACGACGAGATCGGCGAACGGACGGGCAAGGACCGGAGTACCATTGCGAATTCGATCCGGCTGCTGCACCTGCCACCCGATTTACAGCAGCTCGTCGCGGAACGACGGTTGTCCGCCGGCCATGCGCGATGCCTGCTGTCCCTGATCGATGAAGAAATGCAGCGTAAGCTGGCAGAGAAAATTGTGGCTCAAGGTCTCTCGGTGCGGCAGGTCGAGCGCATGACCAAGAAGATGACAGAGCCACGCGAGCCGAACGCGGACGTCGAGGACCCTCTTGATCCAAACGTAAGAGCCGCGATCACAGAGATGGAAAGGATCCTGGGGACGAAAGTAAAGATCATCGAGAAGAATGCCGGGCGGGGAAAAATCGAAATCGAATACTACTCGGCGGAAGATTTGGACCGCGTCTATTCGGTAATTGTCGGCCCGGCGAAGTAGCTTCCTACCGCAGCAATTTCAAAATCTCCGCCAACTCCCGGCGAATTTCAGGCACCGGATCGGAAAACAAAGCTTGCTGTTCTTGTTTTATATCTTTTTGGTGGAGGCTCCTGGCTTCGTCGTGCAAATGTTGACGGGCGCCATCGATCGTGAAGCGTTTTTCGTAGAGCAGGTGCTTGATTCTGAGCAAGAGCTCGACATCTTTGCGCCGATACAGGCGGTGGCCGGTGCCGGATTTTTTCGGACTCAACGATGGGAATTCGGTTTCCCAGTACCTGAGGACATAAGGCTCGAGGCCCAGCATGGTGCTGACTTCGCCTATGCGGAAAAACAGCTTGTCGGGAATTTCGGGGGCATTCGACGTGGCTACGGCTTCCGACATTCCACCCGTCATGCTACGAGATAGCGACAGAGGCAGTCAACTTACAGCTTATTCGGTGTGAATCGTCACTAAATGCTGGCCGCGTGGAAGCAGTAGGATGAAGCGTTTGTCGGACGGCACAACGGTCAGGCTGGCGGCGGCCCCATCGATTTCCAGCCGGTCAGGTTTTCGATCGAGCATTGCCAGCGCGCGCGATGAATTGTCGTATGAGAGCTCAATGGTGGAATCGTCCGTGCGCTCGGCGGAGCGAAGCTCGCCATTGAAATCGAGCACGCGAGAGAGCGCGGGAACCGGTTCGCCGATCTGCTCGCCGGCCGCCACGCGATTCCGCGCTTCGAGGAGCACCGCAGGCTCAATGGAGTGAGCGCCCGCGGGCAGCCAGATGATATTCCCGTCGCTCACCGGCCAGGGCCGGCCGTCAACGAGCGCATCGCCACGCCACGCGATTCCTACCATGTATGGAGAGTCCAAAATCGCTTTGGATCCACTGCGCTCGAAGTGGGGAACGATGGCTCCAGCGGCGGAGAGCAGTGACAGATCGGGCGGGAGAATTGAATTCTCGAAATAGAGGGCCACGCGCGGGAAGGCGCTCGCCGCCAAGTGCACTAGTTGGAAGAGCTCGGCACCGGTCTGTTGTTTCGTAGGATAGACGTCCTGATAGCGATCGACGATGTTGATGTCGATGGCAAGCTTGCCGGCGTGCCGGGTGAGTGGCTGGTAGCGCTTGGCGATTTCGGGATAGCGCTGCGGACCGAGATTCCAAACGGTCGCCGGGTCTTCGATCAAGAAAGTGAAATCGCGAGTCTCGAGCTGCGGCAGAACGCGCGTAACGTCGGCGCCAATGGCGTCTTTCATGCCGGTGTCGAAACGATCGTCGACGTGTGTGAGCACGAAGTCGAGTTCCGGACGCGTGTGACGCACCTTTTCGATCTCGCCAATCCACTCTTCCTGAATGCGCCCGGCCAGGGACGCGCGGAAATCCAAGAAGAGCTTCAACGACGCGGCGTCTTTGCGATCTTGAAAGAGCTCGATGGGATCGAAGCCATGGGCGGCGCGGAATTCACGACGCACGTCGTCATTCATGGGCGTGAAACGGGCAGGGTTGCCGGCGCCTTCGAGCGATTCGAAATACAGCTCGGCGAGGTTTACGCCATCCCAATCGAAACGGGTAATCAGCTCTTTTATTCCTTTACTGGCGGCGCGGAAGCAATCGCGATTGGTCAAGTTCATGAGCTTGCGCCAATCGAGCTGTGCGTCCTGCAGCACGGCTGTTTTTTCACGCCACTCGGGGTGCGCATTCCAGAACTGGCCGCTGACATGCGGCAGCTCGATCCAGGCGTAAACCAAAATTCCGTGGCGATGGCAAGCCTGGATGAGCGACTGGACGTAGCGGTCGCGCTCGGGGTCGGCGTCGTAGTAATGCCACGCAGCAACCTGCAATGCCGAGATCCCGGCAGCGCGCCAGCGCGCGGCGAAGTAATCCAGATCGATGCGCATGCGGTAGGCGTAATCGAAAAACGCCCAGAGCCGAGCGGAGCGAAACGGAGCGGCGAGTCCGAGATCGCGCAAGGCCTGCACGATGTAGGGAAAACGCTCGTAACCGTGCTCGCCGGGGTTGGCTGCGACCCACAGGACGGCGCCGCGGCCGCTTGTGAAACCGGCGATGAGCGGCGCGCCGGTCCAGCGCTCCTTCGCAAAAACACGAGCCGTTTTGGGGACTTCGAAACGCGGAATGTCGGCGGATTTTTCCCAGATGATGCGCAGCGAGGGGCAGTGAACGTCTTCCACGCTGACTACGGATACACGGTCCTTGGTGGGGCGAAAGCCGAAGGATTCGGCGGCGAGAGATGCGCCTTCGAAAATGGCGATGGCGCCCTGCTCGATGCGTTCGGTGAGATGCGCGGGGGCCAGTGAGCCCGAGCGAAGGATCAGGATGCCGGCGGAGGCTTCGAGCCGCGGCTGAAAACCGATGGAAGAGAGAATCTGCGGCCAGGAGCCGGGGTCGGCGTCGAGAACGGCGAAGCTGGTGGTGAGCGCGGCGGGGTCCGGAGGGGTGGCGGCGGTGGCGGTGAGTGCGGAGAGGACTATCGCGGGGAAAAAGTTAACGCCGAGGCGGCGAGACCGCGGGGGAAAAGAGGGCAGGCAAGAATGCTTGCGCCACGGGCGTCTTTCGCGGCGGCAAAGAGCCGCAGGTTCGCAACAGGCGCGGCCCGGCGCTACAAGAGGCACAAGTTTAATGTGTGAAGGCATACCAGAAGCCGGCGCGGATGTCATAGAAGTTTTGTTTACGCGCGCCATATTGGGGAATCGTATAGGCGCCGCGTAACAGGTTGACCGAGAACAGCAGAGCGGGCGGCATGAAGGGCCAGCGGAAGCGGACGCCAGGGCCGGCTTCAGCGAAATTGGCCCAGCCCTGGCGCTTATCGTCGATGGTGAAATTGCCGTTGATGTAAACCTGCAAACGCAGGCCACCTAGCGAATCGAGCGCGGGCGGCGTGAAGCCGGCGCGATTTTGCGAGTAGGCCAGAAAGTCGTTGCCGAAACGGCTGACGAAGACGCCGTCGGCGTTGGTTTCGAAAAAGAATCCGGCGGTTTCGGAGCGGATATGACGGCCCCATCCGCGGGCGAAGGCCACGCCACCGCGGTAATCGGGCATCATGGCGCCGACGCCGGCGTGGCGGCCGATATAACTGACGGCTTCGCCGGCTTCACCCCATGCCATTACGCCATGCCAGTAACGCGTGGCAACTCCGGCGGCGACGATGAACGAGCTCTCCGAAAGGTATTGGGGCAATGCGCCGCCCGTTGTTTGCCGCGTATCGCCGACGAAGCGCGTGGAAACATAGACGCGGAACGGCAGACTCCCAAGCTTCATCTCGGTCTTGATCTGGCCGTAGGAAAACATGTCGTGCCAGCGCGTGGAGTAGAAGGGGAACAGCCAGGTGGTAGTGCGGAAGCGGGCTACGCCTGGACGCAGATTATTGAACGCGCGCGCGGCGTCGCCAGCAAGTTTCGCGTCGGGACTTTGTCGCGCGAGCGAAAACCAGCGGATGGCCTCGGCGTCATCGTGCAGGATATTGTAGGCGCCGCCAAGCTGCAGCATGACGGCGAAATCGAGAGGGTCGGATTCGTGCGCGATGTTGAGATACTTGAGCGCGTCTTTCATATAGCCGGCCTTGATGCTGCGCTCGGCCATCAGTTTGGCGTCGACGGCGGCTTTCCCGGGCGGGAGAGACGTGGTGTCGCTGCGCGGCTGAGCGGCGGGGACCTGGGGCAACTGGAGCGCGGCGCGGACGCGATTGGCCAGCTCGAGATCGTTACCCTGCATGACGCGCTCGAGCAAGGGCATGGCTTTGTCGTTTTCGTGACTCGCGAGATAGAGAAAGCCGAGCTGCGCGGCGGAGAGCAAATCTTCAGGAGCGCGCTCGGTGATGACTTCGAATTCTCGCTCGGCTTCGTCCTTGTGGTTCATGCGGAGGAACAGGTAAGCCAACTCGCGGCGCAGCTCGACATTGGCGGAATCGAGATCGAGAGCGTGGCGGAATTCATAAACGAAGGGGTAGCGGGCAGGCAGCAGCTCGCGGGCCTGCTCCGCCGCGCGGGTTTCGCCGCCGCGTGAAGCCGACAGCAAAGCGGCGTTGGCCTCTTCGAACATGTTGAGGGTTTTCCAGACGCGGCCCAAGTCGAGCAGCACCGACTTACGGCCGGGCAGCAGATGCCAAGCCTTCAAGTAATGGTCGGCGGCGAGGGGCAATTCGTCGCGCTGTTCGGCGAGTTGGGCCAGCTCATAGTGGGCGCTGAAGTTTCCAGGGTTGAGTTCGAGCGCCCTGGTCCAGCGGTCGATGCCGAGGCGCAGCGGACTATCGATATTGAGAAAGGCGCGCTCGGCAGTAACACGCGAGGCGGGATCGCCGGTCTTGCGGATCCGGTCGAAGATCCGGCGGGCCTCTGCCTGCTTTTTTGTTTCGTAGCAAAGAAAAGCGTACTCGAGGGCTACGTGGGTGTCATTTTGATCCAGGCGCACGGCCTCCCCGAACTGGTCGCGGGCGGCATCGGTTTCGCCGGCCTTGAGCAGTGTGTAGGCAAGGTCCTTGCGGACGGACGGTCGAGTGGGGGCGGCTTCGATAGCCTTTTCAAACGAGGCGATCGCTTTGTCGTAATCCTTGGCCCGAAGATGTTCGTAGGCTTGAGAGAGCGTGCGGTAGGCCGGATCGGGGCTGGATGCTGGAGTCTGCGCGCGTAGGAGCGCACAAAGAGCGAGGACTGGGACTACGAACCGCATAGGTAACGCTTTGGAGGATAGTGGGGTGGGCGGGGGAAGTTCGCAGGAAAACATTTTGGACGGTGCCTGATCTGGCTAATCGTAAGAAACTGATAGTCATGAAGGAACGCGCGGATGCAGCGAAAGCGGGGCTTTGCGCTAGCTGCAAGCACGTGCAGGTGAACAAGTCGGACCGCGGGCCGGTGTACTATTTCTGCAGGTTGTCGGCGAGGGATGCGCGGTTTCCTAAGTATCCGCGGCTGCCGGTGGTGATGTGTGAGGGGTATGAGAAGGAGGAGGGGCGGCCGCGTGCGACGGGCGAGTGAAGACGGGGCGTGGTGACAGCCGTGACCCGGGTTTGCGGCTTACTAAAACAGGAATGCGACCAAGAGCTGCACCTGGTTGAGATTCGTGCCTACGTGATTGCTTTCGGTGAAGTTGAAGTTCTCGGCGGCCCAGCGGGTGTATCGGACCTCCGGGGAAATGCGCAGGAGGCCAAGTGAAAATCCGAACCCGGCGCCAGCTGCGAAGCCGGCGATCAAGCGCCGGTCAGGTTGCGGGTGACTGACGACGGTCGCCGGCGCGAGTATGGTGATACTGTTCTCCGTGATATTTGTAACCAATTGGAACGACGGTCCCGCGGCAATGTAAGGTGCGATGGGACCCTCCAGAATCCGGTATTTAAGCAGGAGCGGGAACTGCCACAAACTGCCGGTTGTCTTCGAACTCGATATGACCCCGATGACGTTGGATTGCCGGAACGAGAACGGCTGATAGAGGGCACTGAGCTCGGCCGCGAAACGGCTTCCCAGGCTCACGCCGAGAGCGGGCCGACAACGTAACGAGCCGTTGTCGGAACGAAGGAGCCTCTTAAAATGAATCCTGTGTCGAAGGATTCAGTGGCGGGGACGCCGGACACAACTCCGAGCGAGATATGTTGCGCGTGGAGGCCGCTAAGTCCGGCTAATTGACACAAGAGAAGACCGAGCGCAAGTTTTAGGTATGGCGCGCTTCGACGGGGCATTTCGCCGCAGGTCTGGGCAGATTGACTCAACCGTCTCGCAAAGCCTGGATAAGAGCGCATTGAAACTCCTCCTTTGAACCGGACTGAATTCGAACAGGATCATCAGGTTGCCAGGAAGCGATGCAAATGAGATGCCATGGATCGAAGCAGGGAGGGCTTGAGGTCGAGGCGCGGTTTTGGTGTGCTAGACGAAGTGCTGTACAGCAGCTACATCCCGGGGCCGCCGCTTTCCAATTTTGTCGACCAGTTGTGGCATTACGGCGGGTATCAGCAGCCGCACGGATAAAGAGCGGTTGTTGCCGGACGGGTCGATAATCTGGTGATTAATCTGCGCGAAGACACGACGCGGATGTACGACCGGTGGAACATCGGGCTGTGCCGGACGCTACCGGGGCGATGGTGGTAGGGCCGCAGTTCGGAATTTTTCGTGCTGGATACGGCGAAACAGGCGACGGTAATCGCAGTGCACTTCAGACCGGCGGGGCATTTCGATTTTTCAAATTGCCGGTGGGTGAGCCGCGTGATAAGCATGTGGCGCTGGAGGGGCTATGGGGGAATAACGCGGCGGATTTACGCGAGCGGCTGCTGGAGCGCGGACGGTGACGGATGTCAGCGGGGAGATCGGGCTGAGCGCGCGGCGTTTCATTGAAGTGTTCAGGGACGAAGTCAACCTGACGGCGTGGAGCTCGACTGCGGTTATTTCGACCAGCCGCATTTCATCCACGACTTCGGGGCTTTTTCAGGGATTAACCCGTCGACTACGCGGCGCAGCGGACCGAGCATCTCAACGACGTTCCGATTCTGGACTGAGATCAAATTTTTACAATACGGACCGCGGCGTTTTTGGCGACAATGGCGGGCGGTGGAGGATTCAAGATCATGGCAGGAAAAGTGAAGCACATTCCGGACGGATGGCGCGTAGTGACGCCTTACCTGGTGGTGAAAGACGCGGCGCGCGCGATTGAATTTTACGGCAAGGTGTTCGGGGCGAAGGAAGTGATGAGGCTCCCTGGACCGGGCGGCAAGATCGGGCATGCGGAAGTCAAGATCGGCGGCGAATACGTCATGCTGGCCGATGAAGCTCCGGAGCAGGGGCACAAGAGCCCGGTGACACTGGGCGGGTCGCCGGTAAGGATTCATTTGTATGTAGAGGATGTGGACGCCGTGGCCCGCCGGGCGGTGGAAGCGGGCGCGAAGATGCTGATACCGGTCGGCGACCAGTTTTATGGCGACAGAAGCGGAAGGATCGAGGACCCGTTCGGTCACATCTGGATCATCTCGACGCACAAAGAAGACGTGACGCCGGCGGAAATGGAGAAGCGGATGGAAGCGTTCTTTAAGAAGCAGAGCGGGTAAGGCGGGAATCGAGGACGCACTCGGCAACCGGTGGTACATCGCGACGGATATGGGGAAGTGAAGGCGGCCAAGACTTCATCGCCACGACGCGGACATGCGAGAACACATCTAGGGTTGGCGAATCCAGACTTGGGAGCGACCGAGCAGGGGCATGATAAAGTAGCCGCGGACGACGAGCTTCGCGCCGCTCTCGATCAGACGAAGCTTGCATCGATAGACCATGCCGTTTTCGGGGTCTAGAATATCGCCGCCGCTGTATTCACCGCCATTCTTCTTCAATCCGCGGATGATCGTGAGGCCGATGATGGGCTTATCTTTTCGATCATCGGTGCAACGGCGGCAACGGGCGGCAGCTTCGCGGGGGTTGAAAGCGGCTTCGATCTTGCCGAAGAACGCGCCGTTCTGCTCATAAATTTGCACGGCACCGCGGGGACGGCCGCTATGGTCGTCGACGGTTTTCCAAAGGCCGGCGGGAGAAGGCTCGGCGGCTAGGGCGGTCACGAGGGTTAGTACGATCAGGACGGCGGCCGGCGTCACCAGCCGGTTGATCGCGCTGCGTAAGACCTGGATCCCGAGGACGGTCAATTCCCCATTTTAGCGAAATGCCGGGCGGCGATTTTGCCCATCGAGACGGGGCGGTTTTGACATAAGGTCCGAGGGAATGAAGGTGCCCGGACAGCAAGTGTGCCGGCGGACCCATGGGGGTGACGATGCCTGACTACTTAGGTGAAAACAGCAATGCACGAGACCGGCTCCGCCGACTAATTCGGGTCAAACAATAGCATTGTGAGCATTCTGTATTTGACTTAGGCAAGCAGGGCGCGTCTGGGACATGATCTCTGAATTCGGTACGTGTCTGTTTGAGGCGGCACGGTAGTCAAACGGCGGAGCGCTGGAAGGTTTTCAGACCAGAGCCATCGCACGGTATGCAGCAACACATGTTCGGTAGCGGACGAATCATTTCGAGACCGAACACTTCAACGCTGGGGGGAGGCCGCGCATTCCGCAGACGTCAAAGACGATCACGTGTCGCCCATGCGACTGGCCCACAATCGGCGAGAGCATCTCATAGGGCCCTCGCTTACATGAGAAAATTTCAACTTACATTATGAGGAAGTCCACACTGAAGACCATAACCATCGCGATAGTTTGCGCACAAGTGCTGGGTATCCAAGATCTGCGCGCCTGGGGCATTCGAGGCCACACCCTGGCTAACCTCGCCGCTGTCGAAAGGATCCCGCAAGATGGCCCCATGTTTTTGAAGGAACAAGAAGCTTACATCGGGCACATGGGTATCATCCCGGACACCTGGCGAGGCATTTCCGAGCCCTTCCTGGCCATTTCAGAGGATTCGAATCATAGCTGGTATACCGAGGGCTTCGACTTCATTCCCACCCCGCCGCGCTCGCGGACTGAGTTCATCCTGCGAGTGCACGACGAGTATTTGCGGGTGAGCAAGTCCGATGCCGGCCGCGCGAAGCTGCTCAATATCCGGTATACCGGACTCGAGGCGTACTCGATCATGGAAGGCTACGAGCGCATGAAGGCCGGAATGCGTCTCTACCGCAACGTGACCGAGCCCGATCAACACTTCCGGACGGACATCGCGAAGTTGTTTGCGGGAATTTCTCCCGTGTTCCAGGATGCCGCGCGCGTGAAACAGATGCTATCGAACGACATAGCGTTCTACATGGGCTGGACGGGACATTATGCCGCCGACACCGCCATGCCGCTGCACGATTCCATTCACCACGACGGCTGGTCCGGCGACAATCCTAAGGGATATTCGCGCGATCCGAACATTCACGAGCGGTTTGAATCCGAATACGTGGACCTGATCGCCGCTACCGAGCCGGATGTGCTCCAATACGTTCCCAAAGAGCCGCGGTATTTGGACGACCCATGGCCGGCGGTGCTCCAGTACTCGCTCGACTCGCGGAATTTCGTGGAAGACGTGTATCGCGTGGATCTGCGCGGCGGTTTCAAGAATAAAAAGGACAAGGAAGCCCGGGAACTGGTCTACAAACGCATCGCGGCGGGGGCCGAGTTTTTGCGCGACCTGGCCTACACGGCATGGATCGATAGCGCCAAGCCTGTGCCGGCAGTGAAACCGATAGACGAGCCCGAAAATCCCGAGAACCCACGCTACAACCCCGCGACCGGCTCCGCACCGGCGCCCGAACACAGCCATTAACCGGGCATCACGATCCTCGCTACCCACAGCGCCGCCTACGCACGGGCGTTCTCTGAACAGCTGGACGATCTCGACAGAACGAATCGACTAGGGGCAGTGAAGGCCAGGCACACGAAACTGTCCCCAGACGAATGCTAAGGATCGACGGCGGAGCCGAGCAATTTCTTCAATGCCTGGACGTATTCGGTGAGGGCCTGGCGGCCGCTGCAATAGGGGGGAGCGAGGAGTAGGCTCAATTGCTCCGGCTCCCCTTGACTTCTAGGAGAAGCGGCATCATACTACCCCTAGGTTTCTTGGGAGCGTTCCTCCATGGCCAAAGACATCTTGCGAGGGCCACTCGATCTTCTTGTTCTGAAAACGCTCGCCCGTGGGCCACAACACGGCTATGGCATTACATGCCATATCGTCGCCGCCTCCGATAGCCAACTTAGAGTCGAGGAAGGCACGCTCTATCCGGCTCTACATCGCATGGAAGGCGCGGGGCTAATCAAGGCGAAATGGAAAGCCAGCGAGAATAACCGGCGGGCGCGCTATTATTCGCTGACTAAGGCTGGTGAGCGGCGTCTTGCGGCGGAGCTAAAGAGCTGGCGGCAGCGGACAGCGGCCGTAGTTGCCTTCCTTAATTTCGCCTAAGAGAGGGTTGACGTGTTGCGCAGATTTTTGAACTTCTTCCGCCCAAGCCAACTCGAAGCTGAATTGCGCGAGGAGCTCGAGTTCCACCGCGGCCAAACCAAGGGATCGTTCGGCAACATGACTCTCGTGCTCGAAGACACGCGCGCCGCCAGCACGATCGTCTGGCTGGAGACGCTGCTTCAGGATATTCGCTACGGCGTGCGGCAGTTCCGGCGGGCGCCCGGACTGTTCGCGGTCGCGGTGATTTCCCTGGGCCTCGGCATCGGCGCCAACACGGCGATTTTCACACTGATCAATGCTGTCATGCTACAAAACCTGCCGGTACAGGATCCCGGGCGGCTGGTGCTTTTTTACGATGGCGTCAATGACGGCGTTTACACGGGCGATGGATTTCCGGGTGACATCTTTTCCTTCGCCTCCTGGGAATATTTCAGGGACCACAACGAATCATTCCAGGGACTGTGCGCGTTCCGACAGAGCTCGGACCGCCTGGTCATGCATGTGGCCGGATCCGAGACCTCGGGGCCGAAGGAGCAGGCGGAAGGGCATTTGGTCTCGGGAAGTTACTTCGACGTGCTCGGCGTACGGGCGGCAGCGGGACGGATGTTGACGCCCGAAGACGATACGCTCGCGGCTCCTCCGGTCGCGGTCATCAGCTACCAATTCTGGCGCGACCGTCTTCATCTGGATCGCTCGGCGATCGGCAAGGTGGTCGCTCTGAACGGAACCGCATTCACGATTATAGGCGTGGCCGAGCAGGAATTTTTCGGAGAACGCGTGCAACGGCCGCCCGACTTCTGGTTGCCGCTCACACGACAGGCGGAGGTGTTGCAGCGCGAGTCCTGGCTAGCGAAGCGGGACGTCTACTGGCTGAACCTGATCGGAAGACTCAAACCGGGCGTGACGATGCAGGGCGCTCAGGCCACTCTCACCACACAGCTGCAGCAGTTTTACGTGGCGCAGGCCGGGGCGCATCTCTCGCCCAAAACGAAGCGGCGCATTCACGAGGCCCAAGTTGTGTTGAAGCCGGGCGGGCGAGGCATCTCATGGTTACGGTTTTTCTATTCCGAGCCCTTGCACATACTGATGGCAGTGGTTGCGTTGGTTTTGCTCATCGCCTGCGCCAACGTCGCCACTCTTCTGCTCGCGCGCGCGTCAGCCCGGCGGCAGGAGTTGTTCGCGCGCCTGGCGCTGGGGGCTTCCCGAACGCGGCTGATCCGGCAACTCCTCACCGAAAGCGTCTTATTGGCTCTTTTCGGCGGCGCGGCAGGCGTGGGATTCGCCTGGGGAAGCATAAAGTTCCTGGCGTCGATGGTAGGGGTGAGTTCGGTCGTGAAAGTCACGCCTGACGTTCCTGTTCTGTGTTTCACGCTGGGCGTATCCATATTGACCGGAATCAGTTTCGGGCTTGTTCCCGCCCTGCGTTTCAGCGCGATGGACTGGAAGCTGGGCTCCGCCGTGAGATCTCCTGATTTCGGAATGTCGCGGTTCAACCCCGCACACGCACTCGTGGTACTGCAAGTAACCCTGTCATCGGTACTCCTGATTGAAGCCGGCCTGCTCACGCATAGTCTCCTCGGTCTCGAGCACCAGGACCTGGGGTTCAATCGCAACAACCTGCTTCTGGTGCAGACGGATGCCCGGCTGGCGGGATATCAGCCGACGGAGTTATATGCCCTTTACAGGCAGTTCCAGGAACGGCTGAATCTGCTGCCTGGCGTGCTGTCCGCGAGCCTCGCAAGATACAGCCCGCTCAGCGGCAGCAGTTCATCCAGTAATTTCTCCATTGAAGGATATATTCCGCCCTCGGGGAAAGAGTTGACCGTCTTCAGCGTGGAGGTGGGGCCACAATTCTTTGACACGCTCATGATTCCGCTGATGCTGGGAAGACCGATCGGACCGCGCGATACCCCCGGAGCCCCCGAGGTTGCCGTGGTTAGCGAATCCTTCGTGCGCGAGTTTCTACCGAACCAGAACCCGGTCGGCCGTCATTTCTGTTTAGGAGCGCCTTTCAAAGCACCGGGGGCCGAGATCGTAGGAGTGGCGGCGGATTCAAAATATTACAAAATGAGCGAGAAGCCCAAGCCGATGGCGTTCTTTTCTCTCTGGCAGCAAGGAGGAAGGGATGCTTACGCGGGTCAACTCCTTGTCCGGACATCGGGCGATCCGGCCGGCGCGGCGAACGCGGTACGTCGGGCCGTCCGTGAAATTGACAGCCGGCTGCCCATCCTTAATGTAACCACGCTTCGTGAGCAGGCCTACGAATCATTGCGGCAGGAGCGGATGATCACACAGCTTTGCAGTTTCTTTGGTGTGCTCGCGCTGCTGCTGGCTTCGGTAGGCCTTTACGGGACGATGTCATATTCGGTGGTGCGAAAAACCAACGAAATCGGCATTCGAATGGCGCTGGGTGCGCAGCACCCGCAGGTGCTCTGGATGGTTCTGCGGGAATCGGTTGTGCTCATGATCCTCGGGTTGGGGTTCGGACTGCCTCTGGCCATGGGCGCCACGCGCTGGATCAAGAGCTTTTTGTTTGGCGTGCCGCCAGTTGATCCGGCCGGGATTGGCGCAGCGGTCCTTCTGTTAGCGGCGGTTTCCACGCTGGCAGGTTTTCTGCCGGCGCGGCGTGCAACGAAAGTCGATCCGATGACGGCGCTGCGACACGAGTGACTGGTCGAGACATCCCCGTCGCCGGCATCCAATTGAATCGCGCTAAGGATCGACGGCTGGGCCGAGCAATTTCTTCAATGCCTGGACGTATTCGGTGAGGGCCTGGCGGCTACGTAGGCGGACTCTACATTCTGGAGTTCGTCAAGGAGTTCCAGTAAAGAATCCCTCCAACACCGGGTACCCGCATACGGGCTTCAACCGATCACGGAGCGCGTTGATCTTTCGGATAAAGTAAAGACTGGCGCGCAACAAGATTGTGCGCTGGCTTGGGGACCCTCAATGGAAAACGCGAAGGCGGATCGGAGAGATTTCTTGAAGGCGGCGGGGGCTGCGCTCACGACGTCGATGTTTACGGGCAGGGTAAGAGGAGCGAACGACCGGGTGACGGCGGGATTCATCGGTATCGGCGTGATGGGGTCGGAGAACCTGGACGTGGCATTGAAACATGGCGTGGAAGTGAGGGCGGTGTGCGATGTTTATCAGCCGCACCTCGAAAGAGCGGGCGCGATCGTGGCCAGAACCGGGCAGAAGGCGAAGGAGGTCAAAGATTTTCGCGAGATCCTGGCGGATAAATCCATCGATTTGGTCTGCATTTCGACGCCGGACCACTGGCATCCTTATATGACGGTGGAGGCCTGCAAGGCGGGCAAGGATGTGTACGTCGAGAAGCCGGTGTGCGTGGCCATCGACGACGGTCTCAAGATGGTTGAGGCGGCGCGCAAGTACAACCGCGTGGTGCAGGCGGGCACCTGGCAGCGGTCGGGCGAACATTTCCAGAGGGCCTGCGAAATAGTTCGCAGCGGTCAAATTGGAAAAGTGGCATTTGCGCGGACGTGGATTTATTCGAACGAACCGCAGGAAGGCATCGGCAATCCCGCGGACAGCGCGCCGCCGGCGGGACTCGATTGGGAGATGTGGCTGGGGCCATCACCAGAACGCGGATTCAATCCAAACCGGTTCGGCGTGTATCCCAATTCTTATTCCTATTTTCGGTGGTTCTGGGACTACGCGGGCGGCCAGATCACGGACTCGGGCGTGCACATGCTGGACATTTTGCAGATGGCATTCGATGAGGCGATGCCGAAGGCGATTACGGCCGTGGGTGGAAAATTCTGGTTCAAGGACGATCGCGAGACGCCGGACACGATGCAGGTGAGCTACGAATATCCGGGATTCGTGGGCTCGTGGGAGCATCGCTGCAACAACACCGACGGCACGACGTCGCGGCTGATGGGGCTGACGTTTTACGGGAGCCGCGGAACGCTATATGTGGATCGCAGCCTTTATAAGGTGACGCCCGAAAAAGGGTCGGATCTGCAGGCGAGCGAAATGAAACGCGCCGCAGATCCCCATCCGCTGCATTGGACGAACTTTCTGGAGTGCGTGAAAACGCGCCAGCGGCCCAATAGCGATATCGAAAAGTGCTTTCGCTCGTCGGCAACGTGCCTGCTGGGGAACATTGCGTACCGGAGCAAATTGCGGATCGAGTGGGACGACCAGACGAAGACCGTGCAGAAGGAAGCGGAGAAGTATTTGCGGCGTGACTCGCGCAGCCCGTGGAAGGTAGAAGTTTGAGGCAGTTTCCATCGACGATTTCGAGACGGGCACTTCTCGCCGGGGCGGGCACGCTGGCGGCGGCGAGGCGGGGCAAGGCGTTACCCATGGGGCTCGAGATTTACAGTCTGCGCGGCGAGGCTGAGAAGGACTTGCCGGCGACACTCGCGCTGATCCGAAGACTCGGGTTCACAGAGGTAGAAGGCGGCGATTTCTATGGGCGCAGCGCGGCCGAATTCCGAAAAATGCTGGACGCGAACGGGCTGAAGTTGACCTCGATGATGGCGGCATACGACCGGCTCAACAGGAACATCAATGCCGTGGCGGACGATGCCCACACGCTGGGCGCGGAATATGTTGTGTGCTCGACCGTTCCGCATAAGAAGAAGTTGACGGCCGAAGACTGCACGGGCGCTATCGAAAGCCTGAACCGGTTCGGCGAGAATCTGGCGAAGTCCGGATTGCGCTGCTGCTATCACACGCACGGTATTGAGTTCGAGAAATCGCGGGAAGGCACGCTGTTCGACACGCTGGTAAAAGGCACAAATCCGCAGTTCGTCAATTTTGAAATGGATATTTTCTGGATTGTGTACGCGTATCAGGACCCGGTAAAGCTGCTGCACCGGTATCCCGGCCGATTTCCATTGATGCACGTGAAAGATATCCGCAACGGCACGGCGCTCGGCGGCTCGCCGGGAGATGTGATGGAAGAAGACAGCGTTCCGCTTGGTAAGGGGATCGTCGACATACCTGCCGCACTGCGGGCGGCACGGGAAACGGGC